>JAFAAP010000177.1 GCA_023426505.1 Pseudomonadota bacterium | reverse complement strand
TGAGCGCGGCGGGGGGGCGGGGGGGGGGGGGCCCCGAGAAGCGGGGGGGCATGGGGGGGGGCGGCCGCCGCGACATGGCCCAGGCCGGCGGCCCCGACGGAGCCCAGGCGGAGGCGGCCCTCGCCGCCATCGAAGCGGCGCTCGCTGGCGCCGCATAAGGATCAGGCGCCGTGCCGCGGACCCAGCTCCACACGGCACGGCGCAGGCTTCATGAGGTCCTTGAACGCAGCAGCGTGAACGATGCGCTCGTTCACGCCGTTCACGTCTTCCTCATCCTGCTGATCGTCGTGAACGTCACGGCGGTGGTGCTGGAGAGCGTGCCGTCCCTGGAGCACGAATACCGCCTCGCCTTCATTCTCATCGAGGCCGTCAGCGGCGTGATCTTCACGCTTGAATTTGCGGCCCGCCTGTGGTGTTCGCCGGAACACACCCCCTGGCATCATTTGAAGCCCTGGCGGGCACGGCTGAAATGGCTCGTGCAGCCGCAATCCATCATCGACCTGCTCGCGATCCTGCCGTTCTACCTGTATTTCTGGGACGTCGGCGGCCTGCGGGCCTTTCTGCTGCTGCGGCTCTTCCGCTTCTTCAAGCTCGCGCGCTACTCGCCGGGGCTGACCAGCCTCATGGATGCGATCTATTCCGAGCGGCGCGCCCTGATCGCCTCCGGGGTGATCCTCATCGGCACCGTGCTGCTGGCGGCGACCGTCATGAACCTGGTCGAGCGCGAGGCGCAGCCGGACAAGTTCGGCACGATCCCGGACGCGATGTATTGGGCGATCGTCACCCTCACGACGGTGGGCTACGGCGATGTCGTTCCCGCAACGCCCCTCGGGCGCGTGATCGCCGGCATCACGGCGGTGGCCGGGCTCATCATGCTGGCGCTGCCGGTCGGTATCATTGCGAGCGCCTTCTCGCGGGAGATCCACCGGCGCGACTTCGTCATCACCTGGAGCATGGTGGCGCGGGTGCCGATCTTCGCCGATCTCGAACCGGAGGAGGTGGCCTCCGTCATGCATTCCCTGCGCTCTCAATCCAGCGAAGCCGGAGAGATCATCGTCCGCAAGGGTGATGTGGCGCATTCCATGTACCTGATCGCCTCGGGCGAGGTGGAGGTGCTGGTGCCCGGCGAGAGCGTGAGGCTCACGGCCGGCGACTTCTTCGGCGAGGCGTCCGTCCTGAAGCGCAAGCGCCGCGGCGTCACCGTGCGGGCCGTCACCGCCTGCCGCCTGCTCGTCCTCGACGCGGAGGATCTCCACCGGCTCATCGCCGCGAACCCGAAGATGGGCGAGCACATCGACGAGGTCGGGCGCTCCCGCGGGGAGGAGAGGGCGGTCTGAGGGGGCATGAGGGTTTTCGGCCGTCTTTCACGCAAGACCTGTGCAAGTCCTTCGGAAGTGCGGCCAAGCTTACTTGACGGCAGGTGCAGCATCCCCGATGCCTCAGGCAGCAACCGGGACACGTGACCATGCGTCTGATCTTCGCCTTTTCCCTGGCTCTTCTGTCCGGCATCGCTGCCCTTCCACAGGCGTACGCACAGTCGAGGGGCGCAGCTCCCGCAGCCCGCAATGCGGCGCCGGCCGCGAGCCTGGAGCCCGAAAAGGCCTCCGCCCCCGCAGCAGGAGAGCTTACGGTCCGCTGGACCGGTCCGTCCGCCAAGGACGACTACGTGGTCTTCGCCCGCCCAGGCGGCGAGGAGACGAGGCATTTCGGCTATACCCGCGACGGCAGCCCCCTGAAGATCCGCGTTCCCGGCGAGCCCGGCGACTACGAGCTGCGCTACGTGTCGGCGGAGAACGGGGCAATCCTCGCCCGCACGAAGGTCACCGCGACGCCGGTTTCCGCGATGCTCGAGGCTCCCGCCAAAGGTCTCGCGGGCTCCGAGATCACGGTTCCCTTCAAGGGGCCGAACGCGCCCGAGGACTGGGTCGGGTTGGCCAAGGCCGGCGCCGCCGCGGCGGATTACGAGGCAGGCGCCTGGATCTATGCCAACGACGGCTCGCCCGCGCGGCTGCGCCTGCCCGTCGAGCCCGGTGCCTACGAGGTCCGCTACGTCTCCGGCCTCGATCCGCGGATCCTCGCTGCCCGACCGATCGAGGTGGCGCCCGCCACCGCGACAGTGACAGCGCCGGAACGCGGCATGGCCGGTGGGACGATCCAGGTTGCCTTCACCGGGCAGGGCGGGGGCGACAGCTTCGTCGGCGTGGTGAAGCAGGGCGCTCCGGCGGAGACATGGATCAGCGGCGCCTATGAGCGCCCGACGGGAAGCCAGGTCGCCCTGCGCCTGCCCGGCGAGCCGGGCGCTTACGAGGTCCGTTTCGTCCTGGAGGCCAACGGCGTCTACAAGGTCCTTGCCTCGTCCCCGATCACAGTCGAGCCCGCCGCGGCAAGCGTCGCGGCGCCGGAACGCGTGAAGCGGGGCGAGGAGGTGGCCGTCACCTTCACGGGCCCCAAGGGGGAGGGCGACTTCATCGCCCTTGCGAAGCCGGATGCCGCCGCGGATTCCTATGCCGATTTCCGCACAGCCTCGCCCGACCGGGACAAGGTCACCCTGCAGGCGCCGGACGAGGCGGGCGCCTACGAGGTGCGTTACGTAATGGCGGCGCCGGGCGAGGTCGGCAACCTCGTGATCGCCCGCAGGGCCGTCACGGTGGAGTGATCCCGAAAGGACGTTTGCCCGCCCCGTCCATCTCGCATTACGCTCGAAGGGATGAAAGCGGAGGCCCTTCGATGCCGACCGGACAGCCGAATCTCTGGGGCGCGAGCGACGCCTACGAACAGTGGATGGGACGCTGGAGCCGGAAGGTCGCTCCGCTCTTCCTCGACTGGATCGACGTGCCGCGCGCGGCCGACTGGATCGACGTGGGCTGCGGTACTGGCGCCCTGACCGCGGCCGTGCTCGACCGTTGCGAGCCGTCCCGCGTCGTCGGCATCGACAGCTCTGCCGGCTTCCTGGATGCGGCCCGCCATCAGGTGTCCGATCCCCGCGCCTCGTTCAGGCCGGGAGACGCGCAGGCCATCCCGGAGGCCGACCATCAGTTCGATGCCGCCGTTTCGGGCCTCGTGCTGAACTTCGTTCCCGACAAGGAGGCAATGATCCGCGACATGGTGCGGGTCGTCCGGCCGAGCGGGACCGTGGCGCTCTATGTCTGGGACTATGCCGGGCACATGCAGGTGATGCGCTATTTCTTCGACGCGGCCAACGCGCTCGATCCCCGCGCGAGGGAATTCGATGACGGCGTGCAGGCTCCCGTCTGCCGGCCCGGCCCCCTGGCGGCGCTCTTCGCGAAAGCGGGCCTGGCCGAGGTCACCGTGCAGGCGATCGACATTCCCGCGGCCTTCGCGAGCTTCGACGATTACTGGGCGCCGTTCCTGGGCGGGACCGGCTCGGCGCCGAAATACTGCATGTCGCTGAGCGAGAAGGCGCGCGCCGATCTTCGCGACGTCGTCCGAGGCCGCCTTCCCGTCGGTCCGGACGGCGAGATCCTGCTCGCGATCCGCGCCTGGGCGGTGAGGGGGCGGCCTGCCTAATCGTGATCCGGATGTTGGCGGGACTTCATCTTCTCAAGATCCGCCGGCGTCGCGTAATCCTCCGTCCGCTCGCCTTCGAGCAGATGCAGCATCGCGAAGGCGGGCAAGCGGCTCTCGATCCCGTACTGAATCTCGGGCTTGATGCGCCCAGGCTCGTCGAGGCTGCCGATCGACACGCAGATCCGCTCCTGCTCCACGTAGCGGAAGGTCAGCGGCGTCCCGCAATCCCGGCAGAAGCCCCGCTCGACCGCCTCAGAGCTGCGGAAGGTGCCGATTGCTCCCTTCGTCCAGACGAGGTCCCGGTTCGGCACGCCGGTCAGCGGCGCGAAATAGTTGCCGAAAGCCTTCTGGCACATGCGGCAATGGCAGATGCTGGCGTGCGTCGGCTCGGAATGGAGCGCATAGCGTACCGCCCCGCACTGGCAGCCGCCGGTCATGACTGGGCGCGTCGTCTGATCTGGCATCTCGGCAATCCTCCCTTTCGGACAAGCTTAGCTCGTAGGATCGGGCTTTCCACCCCCTGTTGTTCCTGCACCATCCTGCTTTGCGAATGCGACAAGGCGAGAGTGGACGGAAGGGGGTGACTTCCCTACATAGCCGCGGCAGTCATAGGACCAGGAAAGAGCCCCCGTGCATCCGTCGTCTGCGTTCCGGCACCGTGCCCGTTCCACCCGTGCCCGTCTCGTCCTCCTCGTCACCGCGGTCCTGATCCCGGTGGTGCTCTTCGCCGGCTTTCTGCTTTGGCGCTTCGCCGCCGCGGAGCGGGTCCGCTACGAGCACGATGCCCTGGAACTCTCGCGCCAAGTTTCCGCGGCCATCAACCGGGAGCTTATCGGGCTCACGGCGGCGCTGGAAGCGCTGGCGACCTCGCCCTCTCTGCAGCCCGGCGGCGACCTTGCCGCGTTCGACACCCAGGCCCGTGCGGTGCTCAGGAACCGTGGCAGCTTCATCGCTATGCGCGACCGCACCGGCCAGCAGATCGTCAACACCAGCCGGCCTTTCGGAAGCGCGCTCCCGGTCTCGACCGACCCTGTTCTGCTCGCGGCGGACCGCATGGTCTTCGAGACGGGCAAGCCCGTGGTGTCGGACCTCTACACCGGCACGACCACGCGCCTGCAGCTCGTCCTGATCGACGCCCCGGTGATGGTGCGCGGCCAGCCGGCCTTCGCGCTCAACATCGCGCTCGATCCGGCGCGCCTGTCCGAGATCCTGGTCTCCGTGGTGCCGCCGGATTGGACGGTCGCCATCATCGACAGCCGCGATCGCATCGTGGCCCGCTCGCGCCAGCACGAGCGCTATCTTGGCAGCGAAGCGACGCCGGACCTGCGCGCCCACACCACCGGAGCGGGCGGGACCTGGAACGGCCAGACCCTGGAGGGAATGGCGGTCCTGGGAGCCTATACGCGCTCCTCCCTGTCCGGGTGGCGCGTGGCCGTCGGCGTGCCGTCCTCCGCGGTGCAGGCGCCCTTGCGGCAGATGACCTGGATTCTTCTGGGCTCGGCCGCCGCCGTTCTGGCGGCCTCGATCGCGCTGGCCGCCTGGTTCGCGGAAGGCATCGCCGGCCCCCTCGGCCGCCTGACCCACGCGGCGCACCGGCTCGGACGGGGCGAGACGGTTCCCGTCCTCGCAACCGGGCTGCGCGAGGCGAACGATGTCGGCCATGCCCTCGAGGCGGCCGCCATCGGCATTCGGGAGCGTCAGTCGGCTCTCCAGGCCAGCGAGGAGCGTTTCAGGGCGGCCGTCCGCGCCGTCGAGGGCGTCCTGTGGACCAACAGCGCGGAAGGGCGCATGGCCGGGCAGCAGCCCGGCTGGGCCGCCCTGACGGGCCAGACCTTCGAGGAGTACCAGGGCTACGGCTGGAGCGCGGCCGTTCACCCGGAGGATGTCGACGCGACGGTCGAGGCCTGGAACGAAGCGGTGCGCGAGCACAGGACCTTCATGTTCGAGCATCGGGTGCGGCGGCACGACGGCGTGTACCGCCTCTTCTCGGTACGGGCCGTGCCTGTGTCCGACGGGGACGGAACGGTCCGCGAATGGGTGGGCGTGCACACCGACATCACCGAGGAGCGCGCCGCCAAGGCGCAACTGGCCGAGAGCCAGGCGCGCCTGAAGGCGGTGTTCGACGCGGTGCCGGTCGGCATCGTGATCGGCGAGTGCCCGGATGGGCACATCGTGGACGGCAATGCCCAGGTGGAGCACATCTTCCGTCATCCGATCCTGCACTCCAAGAGCGTCGAAAGCTACGATGCCTGGGTCGGCTTCCATCCCGACGGGCAGCGGGTCCGGGGCGAGGAATACCCGATGGCAAGGGTCATCCGGCACGGCGACGAACGGCCGGAGATCGAGGTTCTCTACCTGCGCGGCGACGGCACCGAAGCCTGGGTCCGCATCATCGGCGCGCCGGTCCGTGACCAGGATGGGCAGCTCACCGGCGCCGTCGTGGCGGTGCTCGACATCGACCGCGAGAAGCGGGCAGAGGCGGAGCTGCGCGAGCTCAACGCGACCCTGGAGCGCCGTGTGGAGGACGCCATCGCCGAGCGCGACCGCATCTGGCGGCTCTCGACGGAACTCATGCTCGTCGCCAAGTTCGACGCCGAGATCGTCGCCGTGAACCCGGCCTGGACCACGACCCTCGGCTGGACGGAAGGAGAGCTGATCGGCAAGGCCTTCATCGACCTCGTCCATCCCGACGACGTGGGCAGCACCCTGTCGGAGGCCGGGCGGCTGTCCGAGGGCGTCACCACGCTGCGTTTCGCGAACCGCTATCGCCACAAGGACGGGTCCTATCGCTGGCTGTCCTGGACGGCCGTGCCGGACGCCAACTTCATTCACGCCATCGCCCGCGACGTCTCCGCGGAGCGCGAGGCGGAGCAAGCCCTGCGCAGGACCGAGGAGCAGCTCCGCCAGTCGCAGAAGATGGAGGTGGTCGGGCAGCTCACGGGCGGCGTGGCGCACGACTTCAATAATCTCCTCACGGTTGTGACCGGCCACCTCGAGATGGCCCAGAGGCGTCTCGAGAATGGCGCGGCCGATCAGCGCCTGTTGCGCAATGTGCGCAACGCCATGGAGGGCGCGCAGCGCGCCGCGACGCTTACCCATCGTCTTCTCGCCTTCTCGCGCCAGTCGCCGCTCCGTCCCGAAGTGGTCGATTTGAACAAGGTCGTCGGCTCGATGTCGGAGCTCGTGCGCCGCACGCTCGGTGAGAACATCGCGATCGAGACGGTGCTGGCGGGCGGCCTCTGGCGCACGGAGGCGGATCCGAACCAGGTCGAAAGCGCGATCCTGAACCTTTGCGTGAATGCGCGCGACGCCATGCCGGAGGGCGGCAAGCTCACGATCGAGACCGCAAATACCCATCTGGATGAGGCCTATCCGGCCGTGGCGCGGGGCGACGTCAGGGCCGGCCAATATGTCATGATTGCCGTCTGCGATACGGGAATGGGCATGCCGCCCGACGTGCGCGACCGGGTGTTCGAGCCGTTCTTCACCACGAAGCCCGTCGGCAAGGGCACCGGGCTCGGGCTGAGCCAGGTCTACGGCTTCCTGCGCCAATCGGGCGGCCACGCGGCAATCTACTCGGAGACCGGAGAGGGGACGACGGTCAAGCTCTACTTCCCGCGGCAGAGGCGGGCGGGCGAGGAGCGCGCGGTGGAAGACCAGTCCGCCGGCGCCGACATGCAGGAGGGCTATGGCGAGACCATCCTGGTCGTCGAGGACGAGGATATGGTCCGCGAGTTCACCGTGTCGGCCCTCGAAGAAGCCGGCTACGTGGTGATCTCGGCGGCCGATGGGCCGAGCGGCCTGGCGCTGCTCGACGCCCATCCGGAGGTCGACCTTCTGTTCACCGACGTGGTGCTCGCGGGCCCGCTCAACGGCCGCAAGGTCGCGGACGAGGCCCTGAAGCGACGCCCTGGCCTGAAGGTGCTGTTCACGACCGGCTACACCCGCAACGCCATCGTGCATCACGGGCGTCTGGACGAGGACGTCGATCTGATCACGAAGCCGTTCACCGCGACGAGCCTCGCCGAAAAGGTCAGGCGCATCCTCGAAGCCTGATGCGTCCCTAACCGTGGCTCAGATCAGGAAACGGCCGCTGGCCCGCTCGGCGCCCTCGCAGAGCGCCGGAGCTGATTCCGTGCGCATGGGATCAGTTCTTTTCTTTGTTCTGCCGAATTTTTCACGGCGAGCCGGTTTTCCGCATGAACGATGCTCTGACTTAAACAGAATGCATCGGAATCGATCCCGAAAGTCCAATTCCGCTTTTGGGGCGGATGCTTTAGGCGCGGCTCCGCGACCATGTCCCCTCACGAAAAAGCCCGGCGCGGGGCCGGGCTTTCCGTGGAACGAGGAGGGCAGGCCTTACGCCGCCATCGCTTTTTTAAGGTTCTCGTCGATCTTGTCGAGGAAGCCGGTGGTGGAGAGCCACTTCTGCTCGGCGCCGACCAGGAGAGCGAGGTCCTTGGTCATGTAGCCGGCTTCGACCGTGTCGACGCAGACCCGCTCGAGGGTCGAGGCGAAGCGGGCGAGCTCCGCGTTCTCGTCGAGCTTGGCCCTGTGGGCGAGGCCGCGGGTCCAGGCGAAGATCGACGCGATGGAGTTCGTCGAGGTCTCCTTGCCCTTCTGGTGCTCGCGGTAGTGGCGGGTCACGGTGCCGTGGGCGGCTTCCGCTTCCATCACCTTGCCGTCCGGCGTCAGCAGCACCGAGGTCATCAGGCCGAGCGAGCCATAGCCCTGCGCCACGGTGTCGGACTGAACGTCGCCGTCGTAGTTCTTACAGGCCCAGACGTAGCCGCCGGACCACTTCAGCGCCGCGGCGACCATGTCGTCGATCAGGCGGTGTTCGTAGGTCAGGCCCTTGGCCTCGAAGTCCTTCTTGAACTCCTTGTCGAACACTTCCTGGAAGATGTCCTTGAAGCGGCCGTCATAGGCCTTGAGGATGGTGTTCTTGGTGGACAGATAGCAGGGCACGCCGCGGTCGAGCGCGTAATTCAGCGAGGCGTAGGCAAAATCGCGGATCGAATCGTCGAGGTTGTACATGGCCATGGCG
>JAFAAP010000124.1 GCA_023426505.1 Pseudomonadota bacterium | reverse complement strand
GGGGGAGCGATGACCTTGCTCCCAGTTGCGCAGGGTGGCCAGCGAGACGCCGATCCGGCGCGCAAACGCCGGCTGCGCCAGACCGGTCCGCCTGCGGATCGCCGCCACATCGAGCCGGGCCGGCACCGGCCGGGGAGAGATCGAAAGAGGAGCCGGAGGCAGGGCAGGGGCGTTTGCCGGCTCGGGTTGCGCGAGCGCCTCGCTCAGCCCGCCCAGGAGCCGGTCGTACTCGTCTTCAGATCTCAAGGCGTGTGTCCCTATGCTGCAATGGGTGTGCGTCGACGACGGACTGCGTCGCTGACAGACTTCGTCACTGACGCACTGCGTCTGAGACCGACATGCGTCGGCGACAGACTCAGCCAGCGACGCAGGCGCTCTACCATGAGTCCGTCCCATTCCTCAGCCCTGTGGACGTAACAGCCTCGGCTCCTACATGTTTGCTTTGCAGGTGGACTGACCAAGCAGGTGGAGGTCCTGATGCGGAGCTTCGGGCGAGTTGCTGGTTCGGTCGCGGCGGTCATCGGCTTGAGCTTGTCCTTGCCCGCCGCTGCAGCAGAGCCGGAGGGCTGCCCTGGGCTGATCGCCTCCCGAGACGCCCAGTTCTCCCGGGCAGCCCTGCGGCAGGACGAGGTTGGCCTGACCTTCATCGGCCATGCCACCTTCCTGATCGAGACCCCGCAGGGGGTGCGGATCGCCACCGACTACAGCGACGGCACGCGGCCATCCGTCCTTCCGGACGTAGTCACGATGAACAAGGCGCACTCGACCCATTTCAGCTATCGCCCCGATCCGGGGATCAAGCATGTATTGCGAGGCTGGAATCCAGAGGGCGGCCCGGCCCACCACGATCTGACGGTGCAGGATGTGCGCATCCGCAATGTCTCAACCAACATCCGCGGCTATGGCGGAGCGACCGAATACGACGGCAACTCCATCTTTGTGTTCGAGACCGCTCAGCTGTGCATCGCCCATCTCGGCCATCTGCACCATACGCTCACGCCTGAGCACTTGAAGAAGCTGGGGCGCATCGATGCGGTTCTGGTCCCGGTTGATGGGGGCTATACGCTCGAGACCTTCGACATGATGGAGGTGCTGCGGGCGATCAATGCACCGCTCATGATCCCGATGCACTTTTTTGGGCCGTCGACCCTCAACCGGTTCCTGGCCTCTGCTCGTGAGAACTTTCCGGTGGAGTTTAGCGATACGGCGGCGATCGCGCTGTCCCGCGCCACCCTGCCAAAGAGTCCGAAGGTTCTGGTCCTGCCGGGACACTGAACGGCAAACTCGCAGGCCGCGGCAGACCCTCTGACTTTTAATCAGCGGGTCGATGGTTCGAGTCCATCCGCGCTCACCATCTCTTTCAAGGACTTAGCAGTGCATTGCGATCCGGCGTCAGCAACCTAGCAACCGTATAGCTACCACCACGCTAGGACCGAGCTTCGTTCTGGATGGTGGCTGTCTGCTCAAACTTGGGTAGAGGGTGGGAGGGCTTCTATCCTTCCCATTCCACCTGCATCCGTGCAACCGCTCTTCATGCACCTGAGCGCTGGAACTTCGATGTGCAGGAACGATGACGTTCACGAGGTGGTCCGCGGCTGGCTCTGGGATGATGCGGCTGCGCCTGAGGCTAAAGCAGCCGGAACTGACGCTACGCATCCCGCCGACGCGACGTGATCTTATAGCTTGGCGCCGCCAAACCCACAGGCGTGTAGAGATGGGTGATCACGAGAGCCGGGATACCAAGGCTGGCTACCTCGATCAGCCTTTCGTAGCCAGGATGGTTGGCCAGGTCTGCTGTGATGTGTCCCAGACCATTGTTGGAGATGTGAAAGACCGGCAGCAGGCTCCTTCGGTCTCATTTCGGCCGTTCACTACTAAGTTCGATGCAGTGGAGCCGCTTCTCAACCTCGACCACAGCAGGCGCACACGCATGCGTGTGTCGGTCAACGCTCCGCGCTCGTTCGCTTTGAAGGTGGTACGGCAGGCCTCCTGGCCCGCTTGCAGGCTGCGCGCCGGATGGCAGAGGCAGGCTGGAGGAGTATCAGGCGCTGCTCGACTTTGCGGCCGCACCCTCCGTGATGTGCCTGGGGCAGACCTCACCATCGAGTTGATCACGCGCCGCTTCACGGCCGGATCAAAAGAGGTTCTGACAGGCTGGTATCCGGGTTCGAGCCTTGACATGGATGAGGCCACACGGGCGCAGAAGCGCACGAAGTACGGACGCACCCTCAGCGTCTCGCGGATGGCCCCTCTGTTCCATCAATCTGCTGACCGATCAGCACGATAGCCCTCTGGTACACCGGAGCGGCATTCCAGGCTTGGATCGCGCTGAAGTTTGGCTCGCCGGGTTGGTAGCCTGCACCCGCACGCCAGCCATGAGCCTTGAGGAAGTTGGCCGTGGAGGCAAGCGCGTTGGCCGCAACGTCGAGATTGCCGCCGGTGCCATAGTTCAGGATGCTCTTCGGCAGGAACTGGGTCTGACCGATCTCACCGTGCATGGAACCTCGCGTGCCGGCCGAGAGAATACCACGGTCGATCAGGGTCAGAGCGGCGTAGAGCTGGTCGGTAAAGAAGGCCGACCGACGGCAGTCATAGGCGAGGGTCGCCACCGCCGACAGGGTGTTCTGGTTCCCACGCTGTCGCCCGAACGCCGTCTCCATGCCCCAGATCGCCAGGAGCGGCCCCGGCGGGACGCCGTAGCGTTGCTCAAGAGACGCAAAGAGCGCCGCATTCGATTGCTTGAGCGAGCGCCCACGTGCCACGATCGTTGCGCCGCCGCGCTTGGCGAGAAACTGGTCAAGCGACAAGCGGAAGCTTCTCTGGCCTCGATCGGCCGCAATGGTGGCCGTCGCATAGGTTGCTCCCCTGAGGGCCGCAATGGTCGAGGCACTGATGCCCCGTGCTCTCGCCTCATCGGCAAACTGCTGCTTCCACGTCTCGAAGCCCGCTGCCGTGCTGCCGCACTGCGGGGCACCCGCGGCACTGGCCATCCCGACGAGGGACACCAAGGCTGCGATATTAACGCTGCTGAAATGCCCAGCTGTTCTCATTCGGAGCTCCTTCCCATCCGCTGAATCGGCCGAGAGGCTGACGCGCTGTCTTGGCTGTAATGCGGCATAAGTGGCGGGGATGGCTCTTATGGGAGATTGATGCCTCCCAATCCGAAGCCCGACCGGTCATGGGTGATCCAGACCTCGCCCTGTCCAAGCATCATCCCCTTGTCCCGGACAAACAGTGTCTCAAAGGTGGATTTTGCAACAACCTCCCGGACGCGCGGGTCCATAATTGTGTCCTTTGCCGCGATGAGCTGGTCGCGATTGCGGATGGTCCGCCTGACCTTTCCTATCACCGTCAAGGGATAGTGGGTGGCCTGAGCGAGGAGTTCGACATCGCCGGATCGAAAGGCAGCTTTAACCCGCCTGTAGGCGTAATACGCCTCTAGAGGATCAAAGCCGAGATCGCGGTAGCTGGCTTCGATCGTGGGCGCCAGCGTCGGCCGGGAGAAGCCTGCTTCCGGCACCCTGACCGGCAGGTCCATAGACCGCCGCAGTTCCCGCACGAGGAGGTTCAGGGCCCTGTGGCGCTCGTAGAGCTTCTGCAGCTCCGGCGAACGGGTTTGCACGGCTCCAGTCGCGAGAGAACCTATCATCTCCTGCCTGAACGCCTTCGCGTCGCCACCTACGCTTCCCCGCTTGCGGGAGGCGGCCTCCAGCTCCTCATCGAGCTCGTTGCGTGCGATCCAGAGCCTTTCCTCGACCTCGGCCAAGACCTGCTCGTGCGACGGCCTGAACCCGGGATTCTTCGCGAGGTCGGAGGGTAGCGCCTTCAAGGCTTCCTGAGGCTTTGGGCCGTTTGCTTCATCGGACGGGTATCGCGGGTCGACCTTGTAGGTTCTCCCGTAGATCCGGACGAAGAACGGGTCGGCTTCGACTGGGACGGCGACGAGGACAGCCAGCAGGCAACCAGCTGCTCCGAGACGTCTGGCGGGAAAGCCGGTCATTGCCTCCTCCGCTCTGCAGGAAACTGGTCAGCCCAATGTACACGTCGCCGTGCTCAGCTGGAATGGCCGGGAATAGCACAACGACACGAGCGGGATCGGGAGCGGCCGCGCTGCCCGTTCCTGACCAGATTACTCCCTAGTGAAGCCGTCGGTCTGAAACCACCTTTCTGACGTGAACCAGCTTGCTGAGTTTGTGCCGATCCACGCCGAGTTCCCCCGCCCATTCGCTCAAGGCGGAGCTGTAAAGCTGGGCGAGAAAGCCTGTCGGATTCTCTGCGCCGCCCTTCAGCCTCACAAGTTCGCTCAGAGCCTGTCTCAGCATCGTACGATCCACGGGCATCGTCGTACCTCGCTTCAGAGCGACCAATCTGCGTTCAGGGTCCTGTACGGTCAAAGGATCAAAAGATTTATGAGCCGGCTCAGGGGAACGCCGCGTGCCCGTTTAGATCCGGAGCATGGTCCAACCTTCCGCGGCTACCTCATCAAGGACACAGGTATCCTCCCGCGCCATCCGCCGTGCATCTGGTGCCGTTCGGCAGGGTTACGCCGCCCGCCCCATCGGGAGCAACATAGGCCCCGTTTGGCAGCCGGAAGCCGCCCGATCCGTCTCCCGCCACCGTCGTGCCGTCGGGCAAGATATATCCACCGGTTCCATTGGAGGTGATGTGCTTCGCAGGGGAAGGTGCGGGGACGATCAGCGGGGAAGGGGTGACAGCCGCGCCCCGAGTGTCACCCACGTTCGCGGGCGGCAAAGGCTGGACCTGATGCTGCCGCCCGGACGAGACGCACGCAGAGAGAGCCAGAGACATCAGTAGGACGGGCAGCAGGCGCATCTGGTTTTCCCATTAGGTAACTTAAAGCCAAGCCTTACTACCGGCAGCACAGGGCACCTGCCATTGCTCTCAGGGGTTAGGCCAACAATGGACTGGGCGACAACTGGTCTCCAACTGACCCAAGTAGTCGTCACACATCCCGCAGCGCCCATCAGGACCTCTTTGATTTATGCTTATTATTGGCCAAACTGCGGAGGCCCTGCTCCCATGCGGCGTTCCTGTCAGCTGGATGCTCGTTCGCGGCGAGAGCTGCGGCCGCTCTTCATCCGCGGAGTGAATGTCGCGATCTCTTGCAAGTCGATCCTGACCCAGCGCCGATGGGGCCCGAACCCGGCGTCAAAGGCAGCAGGGATTAGCCAGCCTGCAATTGGCTTTCGCGGTGGCGGACAAAGCAAGCGTTGGGAGGGCAATGGCCCTTCGTCTCAAAATGCCAAGCGCTTGTCCCAGTCGATCAAGCATGTTCTCCCAGCAGGACAACAATGGTCTGTTGATCACAGTCTGTTTCGTGCTGTGCACCTGGCGGCGAAAGAGGAGGATGGCGATGAACAAGCTTCTCCTGGTTCTGGGCGTTCTTGCGGCGAGCGCGCTCCTCATCCCGGATGTTGCCGAGGCCCGACGGGGTGGCGGTGGTGGCGGCTTCCGCGGCGGTGGCGGCTTCGGCGGGGCCCGTGTAGGCGGGGGCGGATTCGGCGGCAGAGGCTTTGGTGGTGGCTCCAGAATGTACATCCCGCGAGGCGGCATGGGTGGGTCGCGAGTCGGGATGGGGGCCGGAGGCTTCCGCGGCGGGGCGATTGCCGCGCGACCTGGCTTCAGCCCCGGAGCGGGAGGTTTTCGTCAGGCGGCGATCAACAACCCCGGCCGCTTCGACAACCGCTTCGGCAACAGAGGCGACTACTTCGGCAATCGAGGGGATTGGCGATACGGCTATGGCGCGACCGGCGGGCGTTACCCCTATTATGGCGGTCGGTATCCGTACTATGGTGGGCGGTATCCCTATTATGGCCGCTACTACGGACGCTATCCGTACTACGGCGGGTACTATGGGAATTATCCGTATTACGGCTGGGGCTGGGGTGCCGCCGGTCTGGCCACGGGAGCGGCCATCGGGGCGGCGGCCACGTACCCGTACTACAACAATCCATACTACAACTACCCGTATTCCACGTATCAGACCCCGGTGGCATCGGCCGCCGGTGGGTACTGCGTGACCCCGGCCCGAACCTGCGCCTTGATCAGTTCGGCGCCCGTCGGGACCGGATGCTCCTGCAGCATCCCAGGTGGCCGGGCCCGCGGCAGCGTGCAGTGATCCCCCGGTGACGGGCTGCGTCGGGCCATGGATCGTTCGACGCGTTCGGTCTGGAGAGCTTGAGCCGTAAAGGCCTCCCGGCACTGGGAACGTCCCAATGCCGGGCGTTGTAGGAGCCACCTCTGATGCGTCAGGTCATCGCGCTCGCGCTTGTTCCGATCATCGCCACAACGCCGGCGCTCGCCGCTCCGGGCGTGACCACCTCCAGCGTCAACTTCCGCTCCGGGCCGGGGACGAACTTCGCATCCATCCGGACGCTTCCGGAAGGCACCGCCGTCGACATGGGCGAGTGCGAGGAATCCGGAAGCTGGTGCGCCGTCACGGTGAAGGGGCAGCGAGGCTTTATCAGCGGACGATATCTGGAAGAGCGCAGACACTCCGAGGGCTGGCCGCGTGCCTACGACGTCGGCCAAGGCCGCATGGTACTCTTCCAGCCGCAGTTCACCGAATGGACCGACTTCAGGACCATCGAGGCGCTGGTCGCGGCTCAATATCTGAGGACTCCCGACGGCAATCCGGTCTTCGGCGTGATCGGGCTCAAAGGCTCGACCTCGTACGACGAGGATGCCGGCGAGGTCGTCATCACCGACGTCACCGTCACCGAGCTGAACTTCTCCGGCCTCGGCCGCGACGACCTGAAAGCGCTTGCGGTGGAGACCGGCAAGCTCCTGCCGACCGGCCCGATCACCGTGTCGGAAGCCCGCGTGACAGCCAGCCTCGCCGCACAGAATCGGATGACCGACGTGAGCGGGCTCAAGGCCGATCCACCGCGGATCTTCGTGTCAACGATGCCGGCGATCCTGCTCCAGACTGATGGCGAGGCCGCCTTTGCGCCGGTGAAAGGCAAGACCGGCCTCTCCTTCGTGGTGAACACCAACTGGGATCTCTTCCGTATCGATGAGGGCGGCGCCCTCTACCTGCGCGACGACACGCACTGGCTCACGGCACCCTCCATCAGTCGGTCATGGACGACTGTCAGTGAGCTGCCGGCACTGCTGCGAGACTTGCCGAACGACAGCAACTGGGCCGATGCCCGCAGCGCCGTTCCGCCGGAACCGTACCCAGACGGCAAGGTACCCAGGGTGATCACCACTGATGCCCCCGCCGAGATGCTCCTGTTCAGCGGACAGCCCGCTCTTCAGGACGTGCCGAAGACATCGCTTCAATGGGCCTCCAACACCGAGTCGGATGTGTTCTTCGACAAGGCCGGAAAGCAATGGTACGTGCTTCTGTCCGGCCGCTGGTTCCGCACACCCTCATTGGAGAATGGGCCATGGGCGTTCGCCACGCCCGATCTGCCCGCCGACTTCCAGAACCTTCCCGAGGACGCGCCGTATTATGCCGTGCGCGCGTCCGTGCCCGGCACCTCGGAGGCTGCGGAGGCACGGCTGAAGGCTAGCATCCCCACCACGGCCCGGGTCGAGACGGGCTCGATTACGCCAACGGTCGCCTATGCGGGCGATGCCGAGTTCGCGCCCATCGAAACGACCGATCTGTCTTACGCGACCAATACGACCGACACGGTGATCAAGGTCGGTGAGCAGTACTTCCTGCTCCAGGACGGCGTCTGGTTCGTGGCCGACAGCCCGAATGGCCCGTGGCAGCTCGCGCGCTCAGTACCGGACGCCATCTATGCCATCCCGCCGTCCTCGCCGGTCTACAACGCCACCTACGTTCGGGTGTACGACACCGAGCCTGATGCGGTCTGGTACGGCTACACCATGGGTTACCTGTACGGCTACCCGGCCTGGGGCACCTATGTCTACGGCACCGGCTGGTCTTATCCGCCCTACTGGTACAGCTGGCCCGGCTATGGCTACCCGATCTACTACCCGCGGCCGGTCACCTGGGGTCTTGCGGCCTACTACAATCCGATCCGGGGCATGTACGGCCGCTACGGCTATGGGTATGGCCCCTACAGGGGCATCGCAGGAGCACGGACCTGGAACCCGGTCACTGGCACTTATGGCCGTGCCGGCGCGGCTTGGGGGCCGCGCGGTTCGGCCGGCTTCGTCGGAGCCTATAATCCACGAACGGACGCAGGCGGCTTCGTGGCCGGCGGCCGCAACGTCTATGGCGCGTGGAAGTCGGCCGGGGTCAGGCGCGGATCCGAATGGGCGCGGGTGACGGCCCGGGATACCGCTGCCGGCGGGTCGGCGCTGCGCTGGAACACGTCGAACGGGCAGGGCTTCGTCCGCGAGGGCCGGCGTGGCGACATCTACGCCGGCCGGGACGGCAATGTCTATCGCAACACCGGTGACGGATGGCAGCGTTGGGACGGTGGCTGGCAGGATGTGCAGCGGCCGGAGCGTGGAGATCTGCTCCAGCGCGGCGAAGGACGGGAAGGCCTTTCGCCGGAAGGGCGGGAGCGGCTGCAGGAGCGGGGCGCCGGGGAGCGCCTGGGGCAACTCGCGGGAGCGGGCGCGGCCGGTGCCGCAGGTGCCGCGCTCGGCCAGCGGTTGGGCAGCGGTGGCGAGCAGATCCGCCGCGACCGCACGGAAGGCGGCACGGGTCGGCCGCAGGCGCAGGAGCGGGCAGCGCAACGTCCGGCCGGCGAGCGTCAGGCGCAGCAACGTCCCCAAGCCCAACAGCGTCCGACGGCAGGATCCCGCTCGCCAGGGCAGGAGCGGATAGCGGCCCAGGGACGACCAGCATCACAGCAACGCCCCGCTCAGCCGCGTCCGACTGCACAGGACCGTCAGGTGGCGCAGCAACGACCGGCCGCGCAGCAGCGCTCGGCTCAACAACGTTCAACGCCAAAAGAGCGCCCGGCGGCCAAACCCCGTCCCGTCGCGCAGAGACCTGCGCAGCGTCCGGCGGTCAGCCAGCAGCTGCCCTCGAACCTGATGCGCGATGCCCAGGCCCGGAGTCTTGGCAACCAGAGGCAGATCGCCAGCCGGCAGGCCTATCGGCCACCACCGGCGCAGTTCTCCCGCTCGCCAGCGTCCTTCTCTCCTCAACGCAGCTTCGCGCCGCGAGGCAGCTTCGGAGGAGGCCGCAGCTTTGGAGGCGGAGGAGGACGGGGAGGCTTTGGCGGTCGGGGAGGCGGTCGTCGTTGAGCGATCAGGAGCGGAACAGGCGCGCCGCGTTTTCGGACGCTCTGATAGGCGCCGCCCCATCATAAGGGAGAGCGGTCATGCCTCGTTTCTTCTTTCATGTCCGGTTCGACCATCTCAATCGGAGCCGCGATGAGCGTGGTCTCGACTTCCCGAACGTGGAGACCGCCCACGCCGAAGCAATCCGTGCGGCCAAGGATGTCAGAGACGAGTTCGTCGCACGGGGGCAGAACCCGCGGGACTATGCCATTGAAGTCGAGGACGTATCCGGCGAGTTGGTTTTTCGCCTGCCATTCTCTGAGCTTTTTGATGCTTAAGCCGAGACGGCAAGCGCTCCTCCACAAGATTGCGGGAATAGCCGAGTGAAACAGGATGGCGCGGCCTGAGAACAGGATCGCCCTACGACGGACCTGGAGTGTGCATGAACTCGGGGCAGGAGCCTAGGGCTCATCATCCATGTCGCTGTGGCTCCGCCACTCGGTGTGCGTGTGGCCCGACCAGCGTCGGAACGCCCGGGTGAAGGCGCTCGCCTCGGAGTAGTCCAGCGCCGCCGCGATCTCACCGAGCGGCACCTCAGTGTCCTCCAGCAGCTGACGGGCGATCTCGAACCGGATCTCGTTGGCAATTGCTCGGTAGCCCATGCGAAACTCCCGTTCCACGAAACTCCCTCGGCTATTCGGGTCCGAACCCACAGGCGGAAAGCAAAGGGAAGCAAAGAAAACCCCGCGCAGCCGGGGGGACTGAACGGGGTTGGGAGCATACGCGAGACGCGGCCCGCATCCTTCTCTTCCAACGGCCAAGGTTAATATTCCGTGCATCGCCACGAGCCGGCGGGCGAAAAGAAACGCCCTTGCCGGGAGCGGGAGGGCGCCAGTTGAGGAGGAACGAGCCAATGAGACCCATTGCGAGCTTAGACGGCTCAGCGGATCCGCCTATCATCCAGGTTAACCGTGGCAAGAGATTCCATGTCGGTGCGCCGCGAAGATTTCGCCAGTATTCGTGCGCGCCTTGGCTGGCTCTGAAAAGCGCATTGTACTGATGCTGTACTCGGCCGGCGGCCACAATTCATCTGAAAGCTTCCGAACACGCTGAAATGCGCCTTTGTCTATTTCCATAAATGGGTTTTATCGGAAATCGGCGAGGCGTTTCGTCAGGACTTGGATCAACTCGTGATGGGCCTCCAGAGCCTCCCCCATAGAGCCGCTCGCGACACCAGAGCTTGATAGGATACGGATCTGCTCCACCTCATCTGCAATCCGCCGCCGAATGCTGTCCGGGGTGGTGTGCTTGGCCACCTCCGCTTGCACCCATTTGGCTCTTCGACCATTCAACTGAGGCATCGGACCCTCAGGGTTGCTGTCCCACAGGGTCAATCTGCCCCACGGAGTGCACGGAAATTTAATCCGCGTCACAGAAGAACTTTAAACCCTCTCAAGGGAAAATTCCGTCCCATTCGGTCAAGTTCCAAAAAGGGGATTTCTGCGAATTATGCGGACGATTGTCCCATGCGCGCAAGGCCGCTAAAAACCGGGAGATGTCCGATGCTTCTGAACACCAACGGCAGGTAGAAGAGATCGAGACCCGTCTCGCCCGTCAGACCAGAACGATAAGGATGGTCCTGATGCTGCTGCTGGTTATGGCCGCCCTCTGTCTGGCCCTGCTGCTCGGTCACATTCTTGACCTCCCGTGGCTTACCCGCGACTAACCTGGTGGATCTGCGCACGGCGAGCCCGAACCCGCACACCATACAGCCATGGTCAGAAGGTGAGTTGAGCCAGCGCGATGCCCCAGAACGCCACGATGATCAGCACGGTGACGATCATAGCAAGGTCAAGAGGGCGTACTCGCCACATCATTGCCTCCGCTGGCCTGAGTGAGCGAGGCTAACACGGTTCAGTTGCCGGCCTGGGGCAATTCAGGAGGAGGCTGACGGGAACGTCGCGCTCGGACAAGCGAAGGCCCCGCGTCTCTGCGAGGCCTCGCTATGGACTGGTCACCTGCCCCGAAGGGCTGAGTCCGTCTTTCGCGGTGTTCGTTCCTCAGAACTCGTCGGCTTTTTCGAGGTGTCGAGTTCGGGGTGGTTGCGGACCAGTTGCTCCCGATCCTTGGCTAGATTGTCCCAGGTACGGGCCATCTCCAGAAGCTGATTGCGCTGCTCCCCCTCGGACACCTGCTTGGCAAGGCCTCGGCATTCTTCGGTGTGTTGCCTGTATTCGGCTGCGGTTTTCATGGGGTGCTGTTATGGAGCACCGCGTCTGAACGGACAACCGCCTCCTGTCCTGACCAGGAAGCTACCGCATTCCATAAAACGGCCTTCTGCGAATTACGAGGGCCCCGCAAAAGCTCCTTATAGGGGATCGACCGCACGCTCGAACGGTCGTAGCCTATGGGTAACAACAAGGGGACACCGGCGGATGTGAAGACGGGACGGGAACGGCTGTCCGCGACAGCCACGATGAACAACCTCTTGGCCACCCTGGCGGAAGGCCATCCCGGGAGCGCTGATGTTCTCCGGCTGATCTGTCAGTTTGCCCTCTCGCCCCTCGACACGCTGTTCGACCTCGACGACATGAACATACGCGGCCGCCAAATTTGGCACGCCTTCCACCAAGTCTGTGATGGCGACTTTAACGAGTTCCTCTTCCGGCTCGATGGCCGCGATCCCGACCTCGTGTCAGCCGTGAACCTGCTCACTCTTGGGGAGCGGGAGCGAGCGGTAGAGAGCGGCGG
>JAFAAP010000108.1 GCA_023426505.1 Pseudomonadota bacterium | reverse complement strand
GGTGGAGCGGCGGCGTCTGGATGCGAGCTGACACGGAGCCGCCGGCGCGCCCGAGCGGCTTTCAGGTGCTCGCGCGAAGGTGGGTTGTTGAACGAACGATCGGTTGGCTCACCACCAACCGGCGGCTGGCCAAGGACTATGAGCGTCTGATCGAGACTGGCGAGATGCTGCTCTACCTCGCCATGAGCCGCATCCTGCTGCGCCGTCTCACGCGAAAGGAAAGATAATTGCTCACCAGCCTCTTAATGATCTTCACGAAGGTGGCGTAACACAGGGCGGTGTCCGTCATCGTGAGGAGGTGCGCAACGGATGGCAACGTCTGGCGACCGGCCCATTCGACACTGGAGCAGGCGGAAGAGCGCCGTCTCGCGGCTGCGGCGTTGTTGCGCCAGGGGCGGCTCTCGCAGGCCGACATCGCCCGGCACGTGGGGGTGAGCCGCGCCAGGGTCTGCCGCTGGGCTGCCACGCTCGCCCAGGAGGGCCCGCGCGGTCTGGTAGCGCGCCCCAACCTCGGACCGCCCGCTCGGCTTGACGAGAAAGCCTGGACCCGCTTGGGCCGGCTCCTCGATCGGGGTGCCCTCGCGGCGGGCTTTGCCACCGAGCGCTGGACCTTTGGGCGCATCGCTGCTCTGATCGAGCGCGAGTTCGGGATCCACTATCATCCCTGCCACCTTGAGCGGCCGCTCAAGGCGCACGGCTTCAGCGTGCAGCGCCCGGCCATCCGGGCGAGAGAGCGCGACGAACTCGTGATCGCGGTCTGGCCCAAGCGGGACTGGGTTGGCGTTGAAAAAGGCGCGCCGGGAGCACCGCACGTTCCGCCTTTGGGACGAGACCGGCCAGGCATGACTTGGGCGCGGCTTGACCCCGCTGCGGCGGCGGGTAAGCAAGCGGCGCGAGGGGTCGAGCGTGGTGGCGATCACGCCGGACGGACGGCTGGTTGGCCGCCACTTCCGCACCTCCATCTCGAGCCGCTGTGTCATCCAAGCCCTGCGATATGTCCGCCGGAAGGTCGGCACACCGCTGCTGGTGGCCTGGGATCGGCTGAATGCTCACCGCTCACGAGCCACCAGCGCCTTCACCGCGGCACACTCGGAGAACGACGCGGTGGCCTATCTGCCGGCCGATGCGCCATGGCGAACGCGCTGCCCGGATCAGTGATTGAGTTGCACCGTCTGGCCCGGCATGAGTTCAGCCGCCTGCACCGACGTCCCGAGTTCATTGCGAACTTCTTTCGGCACACAGGCCTCTCCGTTGCCGGACTTCCGTGAAGATCATTAGGCGTTCTTGTTCTCCGTTGACGCCTCGCCGCATTAGGGCACCGAATTGAAGCCCATGGTCGAGAACCGCAGTGCCTTAATTACTGGCGATGGTCCCATGGGCAAGGCCCTGGATACCCCTCTATCCAGGGCCTTCGCTTGTTTGGGCGCGATTTACGCGGAAAGGCCTATTTGGCCCTGAGCGTGTGACCAGAGAGAGCTTTTGGAGCGGCGCCTTCCATCAGCAGCAGATAGGCGAGCACGATAATGCCGCTGACCAAGATCCGGCGGGTTGCTCTTTCGTGCTTGGCGAACCGAGCATTGATCTCGACTAGCTCCGTTCGGCTCTCCTCGTCGCTTGGCTTTGTCCATCATTGAATATCGCCGCGCCTCGTCTCGCACATGGAAACAACCAGCGCGACCATCCAGAGCCAGCGAACACGGATTATTAACCTAGACGGTTGAGAAGGAGCGTGGGCCGCGTGATTGCCTCGTTGTGCGGCTCTCCCTTGATGACGCCCTGTTCAGTCCCCCGGCTGAGCAGGGTTTTTCTTTTGGAGTAGGTGCCTGGGTCTAATCCGTCGTGCGGATCGACAGAGCTCCCGCAGGAGCGCCGGCTTATGCATGGCTCATCCATCAGAACGTGAGCCGGCTCAAGGGTCTGGAGGCCCGCAAACGTACTCCAGGCCCTCTTTGGCGCATGAGAAGGGGAGGCTGATGCCTGTTCGCAGATGGGTGCGGATTGGCGGACCCATCAGAGGTCTGCCGCCCGGGTCACAGCACTAAGGAAATGCAGCTGATGCAGCGGCTTCTCCGACTGAGTGGATTTTCTTTCGGCAAGGCACTTCACCTGGACTACTCCCTCATGTCGATCGACAGCCGCTACAGAGAAGCGCAGCCTTGGTGCTGGCACATGAGCGGCCCCCTGGTCATGGGCTGGAAGAGGGTCTGGGAGGTTGGCGGCACTTCCTCCCAGACCCTCTTTTCTGTCGCGCGTTCATCCGCCGTGGATGGCGCAGAAAGGATCGTCCTGCCTAACCGCACACTGTATGTCTCAGATGAGGCGCGATGCCTGACGCGCGCTCGCCCATCGAGCACCACCGCGTGCTGCACCGCATCGACCCGGAGCAGGGCGTCCGGCGCTTCTTCAGGTTCATGCTTGAGCGCGGCCTGTTCGGGACCATGCGCCGGGTCCGCAACTGGGCAAGGATCGGGACGAACGGGCAGGAGCTGGTGGAGGTGTTCGCCGATTGCGCGCCGCCCTGTCCGAGATCGTGCTAATCTTCGAGCGGTCCCCCGGCGACAGGGTGCTGATCACCTACGGAACGCCGCCCCAGCTTATGGAGCGTCTCGGGAAGACCGACACCGCGGACGAGGTGATCATAACGCGGGACGACATCATGCGACTGCACGGGCAGGGCAGGACACTCGCCGGAGGCGAGCGCGATATTGCCAGAGTTGGAATGGGTATCTTCGTCCGCAAGGGAGCGTTCAGGCCGGAGGTCGGCTCCGTCGATGGCTTCCGGCAGGGTTGCTTGCAGCCAAGTCGACTGCCTACATCAATCCGGACGAAGGCAGCATTGCGCCATAGCCACGAACGTGAGGAACGACGATGACAACGGCTTCCATCCGGTGCGGAACGGTTCAGTTTCATCACCGAGCCAACGACAAGGCCTACAACATGGGCGTGGTGGAGCGCTACGCTCGTGAAGCTGCCGAGCAGGGCGTCAAGATCCTGGCCCTTCCGGAGATGTGCCTGACCGGGTACTGGCATGTCCGCCATCTGAAACGGGAACAGTTGGAGGTGCTCGCAGAGCCGGTACCGTCAGGCCCCTCGACACAGGCCGTTGCCCGGCTCTCGTTGCAACACGACATGGCCATCGGCGTCGGCTTGATCGAGCGCGGGGACGATGGCTGTTTCTTCAACACCTACGTTGTCTGCCTGCCCAACGGACAGGTTCACCGCCACCGCAAGCTCCACGCCTTCGAGAGCGACTATATCGCTAGCGGCGACAGTTATACGGTCTTCGATACGCCATGGGGCGTGAAGGTCGGCGTGCTCATCTGCTGGGACAACAACCTCGTGGAGAACGCCCGCGCCACGGCGCTGCTGGGCGCCGACATCGTCATGGCCCCGCACCAGACCGGCGGCTGCAACTCGCGCAGCCCGCAGGCCATGGGACTGATCGATCCCGCCCTGTGGGAGGACCGGCATACCAATCCGGACGCCATCGACGCGGAGTTCAAAGGCCCCAAGGGACGCGAGTGGCTGCTGCGCTGGCTGCCGGCGCGGGCGCATGACAATGGCTACTTCCTGCTCTTTAGCAATGGCGTCGGCGAGGATGATGGCGAGGTGCGCACCGGCAACGCCATGATCATCGATTGCTACGGGCGAATCATCGCGGAAACCTGGAAGGCGGAGGATCAGCTCGTTGTCGCTGATCTCGACCTCAGCCTTCTGCCGCTCGCCACAGGCCGCCGCTGGATCCGCGGCCGCCGCCCAGATCTCTACGGCCTTCTCACGCAGCCGCAGGGCCACGAACTCGCGCCACGGCAGGCGCGCTTCTCGGAGGTCCCGGTCGGCAGGCTGAAGGGACATGGCCAAGCTCCAGAATAGCTGGCACGCGCTGGATCCATCGCAATCCCGGCCAGGATAGGTGGGATCAACTGGCTACCGAACATCGAGTAACGCGCGTACTGTGGCAGAGAGGGACGAGTGGGGCTTACCCAGTTGATCAGACCGAAGCTGCGGTCGGAGGAGGCTGGAACCTATGACCCGGCGGGAGTTCTGAACATCGTTAGGCCAAGGGAGTTGACCTGATCCCACCCACTTACCGTTTCGGTCCTGCCTGTCAGCCTCTTTGGCAGGTTTTCCTTCACGGGCCTTTGCCTAGGTTCGTTGCTTGCGCTCAACCGTTCCGTCCTCTCCTCGTCCCCTTCCGGCTTGAGGCTGCCAGAGTAGGAACGTTGTTCCTGAGGCTTCGCATGTTGGATTACTCCTTTGCACGCTCGGGTAGGAGCACCTGGATGTTACAGGGTCCGATCCGTTGTACGGGTTGACACTTCTAGTCTGACCCTTATGAGTCAGTCGATCGTATAGGTGCGATACCTCCTGACTCTCTGGTCGCAACCACCTGAAGGAAGAAGGTTTCTACGGCGCAGGTTCGCTAAAACAAAGTCGATGGGTGTAGGGCTCACGATCTAGCCCCTTTGAGGTGTCTAACCCGGGAGCGTCCCCCACAGGCTTGCCATGCGCGTCCAGATAGTGCTGCAGCACCTCAAAGTACGCAAAGGCGCTTTCCGACGGCACGAAGCCCAGCGCCATCAGGCGGCTGGTGGCATCGTCCACGAACACTAGAAGCGTGCAGGACGGACCGGCGGCTGGTCGGAGCAATCCTGCTGGAGCAGAATGACGAATGGGCGGTTCAGCGCTCGCGCTACATGACCCTGGAAACCATCGCTCCGATGAGCGATGGTCTGCTGGTCAGCTTGCCCGCCGTGGCAACCTGATCATCCCAGCTCTGGCCGGGGATCGTGGTGACGCGCCGTCAGTTACACCACGCCAAGGGGCACGATCGGTCCCGCACAGCGCCCATATGCGTTCCACTGTGTTTATTAACCTTTTGGTAACCACCGTAGGCGCCGAATGGGTCGGCCGACGAGGGTGTTGGCCGTCACCGTTCGAGTTCGCTCCGGCCCTTGTATTGCTGCCCTCCGTCACGCTTGTGCCTGCGTGGGTGCCGTGCCCGCTCACGGTCTCTCGGGAGAGATGTCAGCGATGAAGAAGCCAAAGTCCAAGCGTGCCAAGGGTACGAAACCTCGACAGGGCAGAGTGCTGGTTGTGACCTCCGGCAAGGGCGGCGTCGGCAAGACGACGTCAACGGCTGCCCTGGGTGCCGC
>JAFAAP010000105.1 GCA_023426505.1 Pseudomonadota bacterium | reverse complement strand
GCGGCACCCAGGGCAGCCGTTGACGTCGTCTTGCCGACGCCGCCCTTGCCGGAGGTCACAACCAGCACTCTGCCCTGTCGAGGTTTCGTACCCTTGGCACGCTTGGACTTTGGCTTCTTCATCGCTGGCATCTCTCCCGAGAGACCGTGTGCGGGCACGGCACCCACGCAGGCACAAGCGTGACGGAGGGCAGCAATACAAGGGCCGGAGCGAACTCGAACGGTGGCGGCCAACACCCTCGTCGGCCGACCCATTCGGCGCCCGCGGTGGTTACCAGGAGGTTAACAAACAGAAAGGAACTCAGATGGTCACCGCACGGGTCTTGGTAGCGATCTGTTAACGATGCTGCGGCGAGCATACTCATGTTGATCCGGCTCAGGGATCAGCACTCATCTCCAAAGCAGACGGGGCGCGGATGGACTGCCTCGGCCTGCTTTGGGAATGCAGGCACGTCAGCGCAGTCGTTCTGACGCGAAGGCAACTTCGGTGAGGAGACCGTCCGGTCCTGGCTGTCAGAGCTGGCATTCGGCTCACTTCCGGAACATGCCAATTTGAGGCATTCCGTACGTCGGGCCCAATGCATTCTTTATCCATGACATTGCTAGAATCTTAGCCGCTTCCTCGATCCTGGTCCTGTTTTGATGAGGTCGAGGCGACAATTAGTTGCCTACCATCAGGCACAGGATGGTGAAGAGCACTTGCGCCGCCACGTGTGCCGTGTTGGTCGTCGCATCATACTGGGGGGCGACCTCGACCACGTCGCCACCGACGAAGTCGATCCCCTTCAGGCCACGCAGGAGTTCGAGTACCTCGCGCGGCGTCAGCCCGCCGACCTCCGGAGTGCCCGTCCCGGGCGCAAACGCCGGATCGATGCTGTCGATGTCGAAGGACAGATAGGTTGGGCCATCCCCAACCACGGAGCGCGCCTTCTCGATCAAGGCCTTGAGCCCGATCCCAGGCACTTCCTCGGCATGGATGACCGTCATGCCGCTTTCGTAGGAGAACTCCCAGAGATACTCGGCGCCGCCGCGGATGCCGATCTGGATAGTCCGCTCGGGATCGAGCACGCCATCCAGGACCGCCAGCCGGAACGGGCCGCCGTGCTGAAACTTCGCACCCTCGAACGGACCTGCGGTGTCGCAATGGGCGTCGATGTGGATCATCCCCACAGGCTGTCGCTCACCCACGGCCTTGAGGATGGATGAACTGATCGAGTGATCGCCGCCAACCGAGAGAGGCCGTACCCCGGCTCCCACCAACCGCTTGTAGAAGGCCTCGATGTCGCCATGGCAGAGGGCGAGGTCGTAGCGGCTTTGCATCGGCACATCACCGATGTCGGCGATCTTGACCTTGGCAAAGGGCGCGCACTTCAGGACGTGCTCGTAGGGACCAACCCGCTCGATCGTGCGTACCGCCCGTGGTCCGAAGCGGCTTCCACTGCGGTTCGTCACCCCGAGATCCATCGGCACGCCGACAAGGGCCACATCAAGACCGCCGAAGTCGGGCTGGTCCGGAGCATCCGGCATGTATGGTGCGTCGAGCAGGGTGGGAACGCCAGCGAAGGGCCACTTGCGTTTGTCCGAGCTCGTGAACTGGGACCGGGCCACGGATGCAAAGTGGGGATCGAAGATATCGCCGCCTGAGGCGTTGGCATACCTCTCGCGAAGGGATTGCAGCTTCCTGGGGTCGACCATGGGTTTGTCTCGTCCTGGGCTTGGAGACGGATTGGGTTACGCCCCTTGGTTTTAAGTGCGACGTGAAACTGGGGCAACAGTAACCGAGGGGCGGCCGGTGGTGCTGTATTAGCTCGCCAGCCGCTGGCGCAGCCCGGGGCAGTCGACAAACTGGATACCTCCCGCCTCCACCAGATGGTCCGAGACCTCCACCCGCTCAATGAGGAGAGCACGTCAGCTGCCTGAACCGCCGAGCAGTGCTTGCGAGTGCCTCAGGAAGCAACCTTGATCGGCAGGTCCGCAGCGATACACTGGGTTCAAAGCGCTCTTGTCCTGAGGAAACGCAGTCACCGTACGCCAGATCGCCAGCGCTTCTCCTGCAGTCGTACCAGGATTGAATGACCATGCTCGGCAACCATTCCCTCTCCGGTCTGATGAAGTGGCTCGCGCACGAGGAATGGCGCGAGCCGTTTGCAGACGTCTTGGACCTGCACCTCGGTCCCGCGTGCGAAGACTATGAGATGGACTTCGAAGACATTGCGGAGGTGATCGGCGATCACGCGGCCATGACCCTGTGGGGCTGCGCCTTCGAGGACTTCCTGACCCAGGCTGTCGAGCCGGACGGGCGCAACATCGTCGAGGACTATCTCAGGCGCCGCGGCTGGAAGGAGAGCGCCGGCAATCGGCGCTACATCGAGGCGCTGCGGGACTCCTGCATGAGCCTGTACGAGGTCAGCGAGATCGTGCCCGGCCAATCCTTCCTGGCACGGGATCTTCTGCGCGGTGGTGAGCCAATCCGGGTCAGCGAGCACTCTGCCACCAAGAGCCTCAAGGTCTGGGACAAGATCGGCGCCAGGATCGTCGAGGTCTCGGGCAAGAATATCCTGGCTGGAGGCCTCCTGCCCTTCCGCCCCGGCGCCGCCACTCTGCTCATGGAGGAACTCAAGGCTCTCATGAAGCAGGCCCGGCGCGAGTTCCGAAAGCTGACCAAGGAGGCCCAGCTGCCCAGGTCCACCCGGGAGGATGGCCAGATTGCTGACCTCTTGTTCATAGCAACAGCCGCACCGATCTTCAGCAATGTCTGGCTGGACGATGCTCTGACCTCAGCCCTCGATCAGAGCCTGCCGACCATTCTCAACAGCGATGGCGACGAGGTGGTCTTCTGCCGGGTTCGTTTCCCGTTGCGCTCAGAAGGCGCAGCCAGCGAGCTCCGGGAGCGTCTGCGCACCGTTCCAGCCTTCCAAGAGGAGAATGAGGGCTTCTGGAATTGGATCGAGCCGCAGCAGCCTGCCAAGCGGAAATCCTCAGGCAAGCCGGCGAGCAGGTCCGTCCCAGAGCAAGGCCGGTCTGTGCGGGTGACGCTCGACACCGGCGACACGGTCCTGGGCACCATCGAGCTGACCGACAAGGCATTGGTGCTGGAGGCGAACTCCCGCGAGCGGGCCGAGCGTGGGAGGGCTATCCTGGCTGAGCTGGCCGGGGCACTGGTCGGGCCGGCGCTGACAGAGATTGAAACGCTCGAACAGGTCATGGCCGGGCGAGACGGGGACGACCATCTGGATCAGGCCAGCGACCTCCCAGTCGAATTGCAGGCCGAACTCGTCCATGGCGCTCTGACTGATCACTACCGCAAGACCCTCGACGAGCCGATCCCGGCGCTGGGGGATCTGAGCCCACGGGCAGCGGCCCAAACCGCTGCGGGCCGGCGCAAGGTCGCGGTCTGGCTGAAGCACATCGAAAACCAGACGAAGAGCGGGCGCCAGCCGGACGATCCGATGGCCAGCTATGACTTCACCTGGCTCTGGCGGGATCTAGGCCTGGAAAAGCTCAGGCGATAAAGCCTGTTGGTGAACAGCGTTCGCCAGCCGCCACGGTAGGGTGTGTTAAGAAGGCCTATGGGACAGCCATTCCGGGAGAGGCGTGATGATCCGAGCCTCGTGTCATACGGCCGATAACGCTCTTTCGCTTGAGTTCGACGCGACCCCATGATTTCCGGCGGCAGGAGCTTGAAGCCAAGCGCGAGGTGTTCATGCTCTACACGGTGTCCTCTCCGCAGAATGTGACGTCTGCAGAAGTGACCTTGCCTCTGGGACACACCATGCGGATCATCTCCGATGGAAAGCGCCCGATCGGCATTGAGGTCACGCCGCCCCTGACGAAGATCAGCCCAGACTAGCGCTTGCCGACCTGTCTGGGATCGACCGGAGGTTGCCGGAGCCCGCATAGTCTGGATTAAAGCGGGGATTGCCGCAGGATGGGACAGCTCTATCGGGTCAAGGGAGCCTAGTATTGACGCCACCCCCTGTGAATCCCGTGGAGAACGGGGACAAGAACGGGAAATATCACCAGCCGCTGCCCGCAAAGGCGCAGAACTCGTTCTTGCCTCTGTGAACGGGAACCTAAGCAGGTCCGGGGGCGCCGAAGCGCAGTGATGCACCATCACTGTCCCGACATAGCCAAGAGATGATCCTGTATCTCCCTGGCCATCCGATGACGAGAAGAATAGCCCATGAGCTCATCGTCACAATGGACCCTCTTCATCGCCCGCCCCGGAAGAAATCGGCAGCACGTCATTAGGGATCCCCAAGGCGAGCCCCGGCTCCTCTTTGGCGAGGATGATGGCACGAGGATCAACGATCGTCTCGCCAGGTATCTTGTCGAGAGCCTGAATGCGGGTTTGGATGTCGAAGACCCCAATCCAGATGAGGGCTGGTTCCTGGACGGTCCGGGAGACAGCGACGAGCAGGAACCAGCCCTTCTCATTTGCGATCCGGATTTTGAAGTCAGGCTCGAGATCCTCGACACCGACAACCGCGAAGAGGATCAGGCGCTGAGCCAACGAGTTACAGCGCTCATCAACACCTATTTCCTCCAGGAGGACAGCTCACATCCAAGTGTGTCCTCTTCCAGCTCTCGGACGGAAAGGGAGCCATCCAAGTCCAGACTCTGAGTGTTTTAGGGCCGGTTGTACGTGGCAAGCTTCAGCCACAGGCGGTTCCGTCTACGCCTTCTGCGCACTTCACCCCATGTGACATCTGGCACTTTGGCCGGGTTCAACCTCAGTCAGAGAAGCTCCATGAGATCGATCATCTGGGCCGCTTTGGCAGCCTGCAGACTCCTGTCAGTTCCGCCGGCCTTCGCACAAAGCCAGACGCAGCGCGGCGAGTACCTGGTGACCATCATGGATTGCACGGGCTGCCACACCCCCGGTATCTTCCTCGGCAAGCCTGACATGCAGCGTGCTCTGGCTGGATCGGAGGTCGGTTTTCAGATGCGAAGCGGGTGATGATCCGCGACAGGATCCTCCAGCAGGCACTCGCGGCCGACTTTTCCCCGCACCGGGAAGAGAAGTCAGAAACGGCCGGGCCCTGGGCTTTGAACTCCGCGGCGGGCCCTGGATGGTCCACATGGATATTCGCGCCGCTCTCCGGCTTCTCTTCACCCTCTGCCTGGCTTTCGGCCTGATGGCCTATTCTCCTCTGAGCACCGCAAGTAGAGACTGTGTGCAATGCGGCTATGCCGCCGCTTCGCTTCCGGTCGGCTTGCTGGAACGGGGAGCATTGTCTAAGGCCTGTTCAATGAGCTTGCGGGCCTCGGTCTCTGTTATTTGCCTCACTGCTGCAATCTCTTTCACCATGAAATCCAGAGCAGCCTCGAAAATCTGTCGTTCGCTGTAGGACGCCTCGTCCTGCTGCGGCCCGCGGTTCAGGTCTCGCAGAACCTCCGCGACGGCCGTCAGCTGCCCACTCCCCATGCGTTCCTGATAGTCCGCCGCTCGGCGATTCCACATGCCGCGTTTGGCGCGAGCTTTTCCACTCAGGATCTCGAGTGCGTGGTTGACGACGACCGGCTCAGACAGCTTTCTCAAGCCACTGCTTTTCGCTTTTGCCAAGGGAATGCGAACCGTGACTTTTCCCGAGTCGAGTGAAAGCACGAGGAGTTCCAATTTGAACCCGGCCACCTCTTGCTCCTCGATTCCCGTGATCACCCCAAGGCCATGGCCGGGATACACGACCGGTTCACCGGCCTGGAAGCTCAGAGCATTGTTCTTCGTCCTCATTCAGAAAGGCTCTCCGTAAGCCACAGACCATGCTTCACATGAGACGATCTGAGTCGCAGATGTCGAATTCACTACGCTCGCCCTATGGAGCATCGGTGGACAGAACTCGATGTCTTCTGTGCGGTTCCCGCATATCGGATGCCCACCTTCGCCGTGCAAGAGGGCTATTCAACGATGCTTAACGCTCGCTACTCTGGGTTCATAGTGGCGCAGTCTTATCACCAGCAATTCGATGCCACCACCTAAACACAACAAATGATAAAACGTCTTGATTAACGTTGTCTTTACGTACGCGGCAAGGGCTTCAGCACCTCGCGCAACATGACCTCCTTGATCTCGTCGAGGTTGACCTTGACGGTTTCACCGCTGGTCTGCGCCTTGGCCCTGGTCACCGGCACCTGCTGGGCCTTGGGCCGGGTGATGGCCATCCGCGCCTGGGCGGGAAAGCGGCCTTCCAGGGTATCGATCAGGCTGTTGAGGCCCGCATCGGACAGCGGGATCTCCGGAGCTCCATCAAGCCCATTGAGAGCGATAGACTGATTGGTATAGCGAGGGTTTCCTGTCACCTCAGGGCCGAACCAGCTCAGAGGCTGGAAACCCCTCGCCTCCTCCGCGGTGTCAAACTCTATGGTGACGAGGTGCAGGATACGGGGGCGGATGATCTCATCGACTAAGGCATGATCCTCGCCGATCGGCAGCGCTGTTCGGGTGTAGTCGATCTCGCCGGCGCAGACATCGAGCAGCGCATGGGCATGGGTCACCGGGATTTCGGTCTGGTCCTCGACCTCGCCGTGAGGGCCGACTGTCTTGAGGATCAGCAGGCCTCTCTCCTCTTCGAGACGAACCCAGGAGGAGCGATTCCGCTGTTCGGGAAAGAAGCCCTCGACGTGGCGCAGCCCGCCCCTCTCGCGCCGGATCAGGCGGACGAAGGACGGGGTGAGGAGAAAGCGGCGGCGAACAGTCATGAAACCCGAGGAATGTCAGGGATTGAGGACGCCTGACTTTCGTACATGGCCGAGGAAGGGAGAGGCAACCCGGAACCCCGCAATATGGTTTTCGCTCAGCCGCCAGCCTTGCCTGAAATCTCCTGTCGCGCTGATCAGCTGCTGGGTCAGGCACCCTCTGATTATAGAGAAACAGTAGGCCAGTGTTAGGCTTGCCGAGTTCCCCACTCCATGTCCGACCACGGAATGAAATTGCTCGATCCGCTATAGTCTAAGCTCGACTTTGGCGATTTCTGATAGCTATTTGGGAGCGGAGGGCGGCGAAGCGAACGATGCGGTAATCTGGCAGCGTTTCCGCCAAGAGACGCCGCCATGCTGCACCTGCCCGCCCGCTTCGCCACGATCATTGTAGCGTTTGCCCCGCTGTTTCGCCACCGCACCTGGCACTATGCCGAGATCCTGCTCGTCGGTGCCATCCTGGCGCCCGGCAAGCGCACCGTGACCAGTATCCTGCGCATCACCGGCCTCAACCGCGAGCCGCACTTCGTCAATGACCATCGTGTGCTCAGCCGCGCTCGTTGGAGTGGACGCGAGGCGGCCCGGTTGTTGCTGAGCCTGCTGATCCACGCCTTCACACCAACCGGTCCGGTGATCCTCGGCCTGGACGACACCATCGAGCGCCGCCGCGGCACGCACATCAAAGCCAAGGGCATCTACCGTGATCCGGTGCGCTCCTCCGATGCTCACTTCGTCAAAGCCTCAGGCCTGCGCTGGATCAGCCTCATGCTCCTGGCGCCCATCCCGTGGGCGGCCCGCACCTGGGCCTTGCCGGTCCTGACCGCTCTGGCGCCTTCCGAGCGGTATTGCCGTGAGCGTGGACAGCGGCACAAAAAGCTGACCGATTGGGCGCGTCAGATGATCCTGCAGGTCCGGCGGTGGGTGCCCGAGCGAGAACTGGTGCTGGTGACCGATATGGGCTTTGCCGCCTTGGACCTGCTGGCGGCGTTGTCCCGCCGGGGCGTGATCTGCATCACGCGGCTGCGGCTCGATGCCGCCCTCTCCGAGCCGATCCCACGGCGCCGGCCGGGAACGAAGGGGCGGCCCCGCACCAAAGGAGTTCGCTTGCCCAACCTTTCCGATGTGCTGATCCGGACGAGCACCCGCTGGCGCCGCGTTACCGTGCCGGGCTGGTATGGCGAAGGAGACCGTGTGATCGAATTCTGCTCCGCCACCGCGGTGTGGTGCCATAGCGGAAAGCCGGTCGTGCCGATCCGCTGGGTGCTGGTGCGCGATCCCCTCGGCCGCTTCTCGCCGCAGGCCCTGCTGTGCACTGATCCCTCGCGCGATCCGCTGCAGATCATCCGCTGGTTCATCCTGCGCTGTTGGAGTGGACGGCCCCCTTTACGGCATCGCTGTGTCAGAATGAGGTCGTCGCAGATCTCAGACATAGGAGACCGTCCATGGACCAGATTATCCGCATCGGAATGGATACATCAAAGCACGTCTTCCAATTGCATGGTGTAAACGCCGCCGAGGAGGCGGTTCTGCGCAAGAAGCTGCGGCGCCAAGATCTCATCGCTTTCTTTGATAAGCTTCCGCCGACGATGGTCGGCATCGAAGCCTGTGGCGGCTCGCACCATTGGGCGCGCCTGCTGCAATCGTTGGGTCATGAGGTGAGGATGCTCCCACCCCAGTACGTCAAGCCATACGTCAAGCGTGGCAAGAACGATGCTGCTGATGCTGAGGCGATCTGCGAGGCGATGAGCCGGCCGACCATGCGTTTCGTGCCGGTCAAAACAGCGGACCAGCAGGCCGCCCTGATGCTGATCGGCCAGCGTACCCAACTGACCAATGCCATCCGGGGCTATGCGGCAGAGTTTGGCCTGACAGCGGCTAAAGGACTGTGCAAGATCGAACTGAACCGCGCCGAGTTTTCCGGAGGCTGATTGGCTTGGATTCTACGCGGCCATCGGTGTGACCTCAAGCTTCGCATAGTAGACCGCCTCCGCCTCGGCGGGCGGGATGCTGCCGATGGGCTCGAGC
>JAFAAP010000040.1 GCA_023426505.1 Pseudomonadota bacterium | reverse complement strand
GGGGGGGGGGGTGGTGGTTGGTTGGGGCGACGGGGGGCCCGCGGGCGCCGTCGGCCACGAAGTAGAGGTCCTTGGTCCGGGACGGATTGGCCACCGCCTCCAGGGCCGCGCGGCCGGGATTGGCGATCGGGCCGGGCGGCAGTCCTTCGATCACGTAGGTGTTGTAGGGCGTGGCGGACTCGATCTCGTTGCGCATGATCCCGCGCCCAAGCGTTCCCTTGCCGCCGACGAGGCCGTACACGATCGTCGGGTCCGACTGCAGCTTCATGCGCTTCATGAGGCGGTTGATGAAGACGCCTGCGACGCGGGTGCGCTCGTCGGCGCGGCCCGTCTCCTTCTCGACGATGGAGGCGAGGATGACGAGTTCCTGGGCCGACTTGATCGGCACCTCGGGCGAGCGGCGCTGCCAGATCTGCGCGAGCGCCTGGCGCTGCGCCGCCTGCATGGTGTTGATGATCTGCTGCCGGGTCGTGCCGCGCTCGAACTTGTAGGTGTCCGGCAGCAGCGTGCCCTCGCGCGGGGTCTCGTTGATCTCGCCGGACAGGATCTCGTTCTCGTAGAGCCGCGCCACGATCTGGTCGCTCGTGAGCCCCTCGGGAACCGTCAGCGAGTGCAGGATGGCCTTGCCCTGGACGAGGGTGTCGATGGCCTCGGCGATGCTGGTGCCGGCCTTGAACTGGAACTCGCCCGCCTTGAGCTGCCCGCGCTGGCGGTTGAGGAGCGCGTAGGCCTCGAACAGGAAGGGCTGGCTGATCACGCCCTCCTGCTTGAGGATGTTGGCGATCTCGCCCGTGCCGGTGTTCTTCGGAATCAGCACGACCTTGTCGTTCTGCAGCGGCCCGTCGGCGGTGACCTCCCGCTCGACCATGCCGAAGCCGAAGACGGCGGCGATCGCGAGGGCTATGAGAAGCGTGAGCAGCCCGCTCATGATCGACAGCGGGCCGCCCCTGCGACGGCGCATGCGCGGCGGCGGCGGGGGAGCCGCCATCGGCTTGATCGCCTCGCTCGGGGATTTCGGCGCCAGACGCGGATGCTGGGCGTCCTGCTGATGAGCCTCGGGCGTGGAGATCAGAGTCTGTTTTTTTCTGCCGAACATCACGATGCTTTTCTGGTTCTGATCGGCGATCCCGCCGTCCCACGACACCCTAACAGGGAATATGGCGAAAAGCCGTAGCGAGGGACAGAACGATCAGGCGACCTTGCGGAAGACCAGTGACGCATTGGTGCCGCCGAACCCGAAGGAGTTCGACAGGGCCACGTTGATCTCCTTGGCCTTGGCCTTGTGCGGCACGAGGTCGATGGCCGTCTCGACGGAGGGATTGTCGAGGTTGATCGTGGGCGGAATGACGCCGTCGCGCATGGCGAGCATCGAGAAGATCGCCTCGACGGCGCCCGCGGCGCCGAGCAGGTGGCCGCTGGCCGCCTTGGTCGAGGACATGGCGAGCTTGCCGGCCGCGTTGCCGACGATCCGCTCCACCGCCTTCAGCTCCAGCTCGTCGCCGAGCGGGGTCGAGGTGCCGTGGGCGTTGATGTAGTCGATCTCGGACGCGGAGATCCCGGCGCGCTTGATGGCGGCCGCCATGCAGCGATAGGCGCCGTCCCCGTCCTCGGACGGGGAGGTGATGTGGTAGGCGTCGCCCGAGAGGCCGTAGCCGATGACCTCGGCGTAGATCTTCGCGCCGCGGGCCTTGGCGTGCTCGTACTCCTCGAGCACCACCACGCCGGCGCCCTCGCCCATGACGAAGCCGTCGCGGTCCTTGTCATAGGGGCGCGAGGCGCGGGTCGGGTCGTCGTTGTAGCCCGTGGACAGGGCGCGACAGGCCGCGAAGCCCGCGATCGACAGGCGGTTGATGGGCGATTCCGTGCCGCCGGCCACCATCACGTCCGCGTCGCCCAGCGCGATGAGGCGGGCCGCGTCGCCGATGGCGTGGGAACCGGTCGAGCAGGCGGTCACGACCGCGTTGTTCGGGCCTTTGAGGCCATGCTCGATCGAGACGTAGCCGCCCGCGAGATTGATGAGGCGGCCGGGAATGAAGAAGGGCGAGACCCGGCGCGGACCGCGCTCGATGAGGGTCTGGGACGCCTCGTAGATGCCGCCGATGCCGCCGATGCCGGAACCGATGAGCACGCCGGAGGCGCACTGGTCCTCATATGTGGTGGGCTTCCAGCCGGCGTCGTCGAGGGCCTGGGTGGCCGCGGCCATGGCGTAGACGATGAAGGGATCGACCTTGCGCTGCTCCTTCGGCTCCATCCACTGATCGGCGTTGAAGGTGCCGTTGGAGCCGTCGCCGCGCGGGATTTGGCAGGCGATCCTGCAGGCCAGGTCGTCCACCTGGAAATCGGTGATCTTCGCGGCGCCGCTCTGCCCTTCCTTCAGCCGGGCCCACGTCTCCTCGACCCCGCAAGCCAGGGGTGTGACCATGCCAAGACCGGTGACGACAACACGCCGCATCATGCTTCCTGCCCTTTGGAGCCGCTTCCACCGAGGTGGAACCGCCTCTCAATTCTTTCTATGCCGCATTTTCTACGCCGAACCGGATCCACTTCGCCGGAAAATGCCGACTGAACAAAAATCGGGCGTCGGGTGGCTCACCC
>JAFAAP010000279.1 GCA_023426505.1 Pseudomonadota bacterium | reverse complement strand
TGCCTAGCCGTCATTGGCGGCGCTGACACGGGTCCGCGGTCCGCCACGGCACGAACCAGCCCTTCGGCCTGAAGGGCCTGCCTCACTTTGGGGCGCTCGGCAATGCGCTTCATGTAGCCCGCGAGTTGGGGGTGATCCGCCATGTCGATCTTGTGGAACGACGCCCAGTTCAGGATGGCGAAGCCATAGGCGTCCGCGACCGTGAAGCGTTCGCCCATAAGGTAGTCGTGCTGCTCAAGGTGCCGGTCCACGAAGCCGAACCGCCTCTTCAGGTGGTCGACCGCCATCCGCCTTGCCCCATCGGAACTCAACGGGTTCCAGAGGGGCGCAAAGCCCTTGTGGAGTTCCATGCCGATGAAGCCGAGCCATTCCTGCACCCTGTAGCGCTCAAGGGTGCCTGCCTGCGGGATGAGGCCGGTCTGAGGCGCCTGATCGGCGAGGAACTGCACGACGACCAAGACTTCCGTCAGCACCTGGCCGTCGTCGAGGGCCAGCGCCGGCACGTACCCCTTCGGGTTGATCTTGATGTAGTTGCGGCCCGAAGCGGTCGTGCGGTTCTTCAGGTCGACCTTATCGTATTCGAGGGTCAGACCCGCCTCGCAGGCGACGATCCGCGAGGCAAGCGAGGACGATCCGGGTGTGTAGTAAAGTTTCACGGACGGCCTTCCCCTGCGACCTGCCCCAGATGTCATGGAGGAAAAGCAATGTAATATGGTCCCAAGAAAACGGCAACGCTTGATTGCAGATGTTCAGCTCCTGAAATTGCAATCCTGCAAAGGGTCAGAGGAACTGCTTTTCGGTCTCAGAGGACTTCGCGCCCCTCTCGTGGACCACATGGCTTCTCACGCGCACTTCCGCCAAGAGCGGGAAATGATCGGACGCGACACGGGTCAAGGGCGTCCGGACCGGCGCTGCCGTCACGACCTCGACGGATTTCGTGACGAACACATGATCGAGCCGCAGGACCGGAGCGCGGGTGTGGAAGGTCGGCTGGGGCTCGCCGACTGGATTGGACAATTGCGCATCCCGCAGATGATCCGCCAGAAGCCTGTAGGAACGGGAATAGGGTGGCGCGTTGAAGTCGCCGAGCAGAATCGCTGGGTCGGCGCAGTCCGGGTGGCCGAGCCAGTCCGAACCGAGCAGGGCTGCCGCCTGAGTCCTGCGCTCCCCCGACCGCAGCGACAGGTGCGCGTTCACCACCTGCACCTCTTGCCCCTCCACGTCCGCGCAGACCCAGAGGGCGCAGCGCTTTTCGAAGGCAGGCTTGGCGGAAAGAGTGGGCAGGCGTCCCGACTTCACGAGCTTCGACGGGTGGCGCGACAGGACCGCGATCCCATACTGCTCTCCGAGGATCCGGATCGTCGGCTGGAAATGCAGATCCATTCCGAGATGCCTAGCCACGCTGGCCGCCTGATCGGAGGCTCCCGTGTGAACCCTTCCGACGCGAACCTCCTGCAGGGCGACGATGTCAGGATCGCAGGATGCGATCACCTCCGCGATCCGTGCGGGAGAGATCTTCCGGTCGGTCCCGAGCCACCGGTGAACATTGTAGGTCAGGATTCGGACGACCCGCCCCTGTTTCTCGCTATGCTTCAAAGGTCCATACCGACGTGTGATCGAGTTGACTGGTATGCGGCGGCTCCCGCCGGCACAAGCGAAATGCGCCGTGCCGGCCGCCGACAGGACGATGTGTGATCAATGGATCAGAACCGGCCAAGGTTCCAGCCTGCACGGCTCGGTGCCGGAGTCGCGCCCCCCTTTGAGCCGGGAAAGCGACGGCATTGCGATGGTACGCAAGGCTCACGGGCGTCCAAGCGCTCTTTTCTCCTTGCAGCCAAACAAATCCACCGGCCACACCGGCACAACCGCTGCCCAACTTTAGATTGAGAAAACAGTTGCCTTGGTCCTCGACCCGATAAGCCGGCTCCGCTTGGGCAGGATCCTGTGCCGGAAGCGATCTGCATTGCCGCACCTCGTCCCTGAACCTTGAATCGCCCCCTTGACCTTCCCATCATGGGAAGGGCCATAGCATTAGCCAATGATGTCGTGTCAGGAGATTCGTCATGGCTGAAGCCAAGCTTTCGTCGTCAGGCAGCACTCTCGAGATCCCGATCGAGGGCATGACCTGCGCCTCCTGCGTCGGCCGGGTGGAGAAGGCGCTCCGCTCGGTCGAAGGCGTCGCCTCCGCGAATGTCAATCTGGCGACCGGACGCGCGACCGTGGCCTTGAAATCTCCCTCTGTCGATCCGAAGGCGCTTACGGAAGCGGTGCGGACGGTAGGCTACGATCCAGTCGACTCCCAAGTCGAGCTGGCCGTGGAAGGCATGACCTGCGCGTCCTGCGTCGGACGCGTCGAGAAGGCGCTCAAGCGCGTTCCGGGCGTGCTGGATGCCTCGGTCAATCTCGCGACGGAGCGCGCCTCCATCCACTTCATCGGCGGCGCGGACATGATCGGCCGCCTGATCGCGGCGGTCGAGCAGACCGGCTACGAAGCCAAGGAGATCCGTACCGGCGGAGACCAGGTGGATCGCCAGCAGGCCGTACGGGAGGCCGAGCTTGCCGGCCTGCGGAGATCGCTTCTCCTGGCTGGGCTTCTGACTCTTCCGATCTTTGCGCTCGAGATGGGCTCGCATTTCATCCCGGGCGTCCATGACTGGGTCATGAACACCATCGGGCACCGGGAGAGCTGGTATCTTCAATTCGCCCTGACCACCCTCGTGCTCTTCGGCCCCGGGTTGCGGTTCTTTCGAAAGGGCATCCCTGCCCTCCTGCGCCTCGCACCGGACATGGATTCCCTCGTCGTCCTCGGGACCAGCGCGGCATACGGGTACTCTGTCGTGGCGACCTTCTTCCGCGGGCTTCTGCCGCAGGGAACGGCCAACGTCTATTACGAGGCCGCCGCGGTCATCGTGACGCTGATCCTCCTGGGACGCTTCCTCGAGGCCAAGGCCAAGGGAAGGACCTCCGAGGCCATCAAGCGCCTGCTCGGCCTCCAGCCCAAGACCGCACGCGTGATCCGCGACGGACAGGCGGTGGAGATCCCTCTCGACCAGGTTCTCGCAGGCGACGTCGTCCAGGTCCGACCGGGCGAACGGGTGCCCGTCGACGGAACCGTCGTGGAGGGCTCGTCCTTCGTGGACGAGTCGATGATCACGGGCGAGCCCGTTCCAGTACAGAAGGCCGAGGGCGCCGAAGTGGTGGGCGGCACGATCAACAAGACCGGCAGCTTCACGTTCCGGGCCACCCGGATCGGCGCCGACACCGTCCTGGCCCAGATCATCCGCATGGTCGAACAGGCACAAGGGTCCAAGCTCCCGATCCAGGCTTTGGTCGACAAGGTGACGACCTGGTTCGTCCCGGCCGTCATGGCGGCGGCAGCCCTCACCTTCCTGGTCTGGTTCGTCTTCGGGCCGGAACCCGCCTTGAGCCTCGCCCTTGTCAACGCTGTCGCCGTGCTGATCATCGCCTGCCCCTGCGCCATGGGCCTTGCAACACCGACCTCGATCATGGTCGGCACCGGCAGGGCGGCGGAACTCGGCGTGCTCTTCCGCCAGGGCGATGCGCTTCAGAGCCTGAAAGAGGTCGGCGTCGTTGCCCTGGACAAGACAGGCACCCTCACGAAGGGCCGCCCGGACCTGACGGACTTCGTGACGGCTCCCGGCTTCGCGGAGAACGACATCCTGCGCCTTGTCGCATCGGTGGAAGGTAATTCCGAACACCCGATCGCCCAGGCAGTCGTCGAAGGCGCGAAGCGCCGCGGCTTGTCGCTTGCCCGGCCGGAGGGCTTCGAAGCGGTGCCGGGCTTCGGTGTCTCGGCCGTGATCGACGGACACAAAGTCGATGTGGGCGCGGACCGCTTCATGACGCGGCTCGGCCTTCCGGTGGCGGAATTCGCCGACACGGCGAACCGTCTCGGCAACGAGGGCAAGAGCCCGCTCTATGCAGCGGTGGACGGCCGCCTCGCGGCCATCGTCGCGGTCGCCGACCCCATCAAGCCCTCGACGCCGGAGGCGATCGCCGCCCTGCACGCCCTGGGCTTGCGGGTCGCGATGATCACCGGCGACAACCGGCGCACCGCCATGGCCATCGCGCGCCAGATCGGCATCGACGAAATTGAGGCCGAGATCCTGCCGGACGGCAAGGTCGACGCGGTGAAACGCCTGCGGCAGGGCGGCGGCAAGGTCGCGTTCGTCGGCGACGGGATCAACGACGCCCCCGCGCTCGCGGAAGCCGATATCGGCATCGCCATCGGCACGGGAACCGACATCGCCATCGAAAGCGCCGACGTGGTGCTGATGTCCGGAGACGTGCGAGGCGTCGTGAACGCCATCGCGCTCTCGAAAGCCACGATCCGCAACATCCGGCAGAACCTGTTCTGGGCCTTCGCCTACAACGTGTTGTTGATTCCGGTCGCTGCCGGCGTCCTCTACCCGATCAACGGAACGCTTCTGTCACCCATCCTCGCGGCGAGCGCAATGGCGCTGTCCAGCGTGTTCGTCGTCGGCAACGCGCTTCGGCTGCGGCGCGTCCAGGCGCCGATCAGGGCAACGGCGGAGGCGGCCGAGAACACACGACCTGCGGAGGGGCTCGCATGAACATCGGACAGGCAGCCGAGGCGTCTGGCGTCTCGGCCAAGATGATCCGCTACTACGAGTCGATCGGACTGATCCCGAAAACCGTTCGAACGGAGGCAGGCTACCGGGTCTATTCGGACAAGGACGTGCATACCCTGCGCTTCATCCGCCGTGCGCGGGATCTGGGCTTCTCCGTGGAGCAGATCGCCGATCTGGTCTCCCTCTGGCAAGACCGCGCCCGAGCGAGCAAGGACGTGAAGCGTGTGGCGCTGGAACATGTCGAGACGCTCGAGCGCAAGATCGCCGAGTTGCAGGAGATGGCCGAGACCCTGAAGCATCTCGCCAAGCACTGCCACGGCGACGGGCGGCCCGACTGTCCGATCATCGAGACGCTCGCGAACCCGGAGGAAATCGACACGCCCGCGCGAGCAGCTTCGAGGTTCGGCCCTCTCGCCAAGCCCGCAACCAGGACCTGAGGCCGGGCCCTCAGGCGGCCATGTCGACCTCGCGCCCGCGGCCGATGTCGCGCATCCACTGCGTGAACCGCGGGTCGCGGCCGATCTGTCGTCCGTAGTGGCGCCGCAGGGCCTCGGTCAAACGTCCGTTGCGGGACAGGAGTTCGTCCGCGAACTGGATCATCCGGGAATTAGGCCAGGCCTGAGGGCGGATCTCGACCAGGCGCTCCATCAGCCGCTCCTCGCTTTCATCCGGATGGGTTTGAGCCAGCAGGGTCACCATGGCGGCCGTGGAGCGGGATATTCCCATGTGGCAATGGACGAGCAGGTGGCCTTCGGCCCTGCCCTGCTGGCTCTCCGCCAGCTTTTCGCCGAATGCCAGCACGGCCTCCACATGGTCGGGCTCCGGCAGGATCATGCCGGGACGCGCTTCGATGATATCGTGGAAGCGCAGCACGGTCCGATGCGCCGCCTCATAGACCTGAAACGCCTCCGGATCGGGGTGATCGGGATCGAGGATCGACAGCACATGCGTCGCCGAGCGCGGCCCCTCGTCGGGCAGCTCGGAAATCCCGCAGATCGTCAGCATCGAGATGGACAGGGGCTTCATTGGAAATCGATCCGTTCACAAAGAGATGAGCAGCATTCTCTGCTCGTCAGCGTTAGCCTGCTTGTAAAGCAATTTTCTGACAGCGAGAGCGCAAGCGGACAACGAAAGCGAAGCGTCACAAGCCTGTGACCGGGAAGCCACAGGCGGAACCTTGCCACATTTCGGCCATTGACGATCCAACATACGGCCATGGCCTAGCTTTCAGACCGGCCTTCATCATCCCACCAGATCTTCGTCCGAAGATTCAAGCCAAAACAGAAACTGCGAGTTCCTCCTGATGTCCCTGACTGCCCTGGCCCCGAGCTTCTCACTCCTGCGCAAAGCGATCCGACTGGGTGCGGTGGTCGTAGCCATGGCGGTGGCCGGCTGCGTCTCCACCTCCCAGGCTCCGCAGCAGAGGGCCGCTCCGACGCTCGACCCGATGTATGCGGCCATGTACGGAGCGAGGCCTGACGAGTCCCACCCTCTTCCGGCACTCGATCTGGAAGGGGTCGACACGCGCTACCTGCGGCGGGAGGTGGCCTATACGGGCCGCGAGGAGCCCGGCACGGTCGTCGTCGACACCGCTGCGCGCTATCTCTATCTGGTTCGCGAGAACGGCCGGGCTATGCGCTATGGCATCGGCGTGGGCAACGAGGGCATGGCCTGGAGCGGCCGGGCGCGGGTCGGCCGCAAGGCCACATGGCCTCGCTGGACCCCGACCCCGGACATGATCCGCCGCGAGCCCGAGCGGAACGCGCGCTGGGCCGGCGGCATGGCGGGAGGCCTCGAGAACCCGCTCGGCGCCCGCGCGCTCTATCTGTACGATAATGGACGGGACACGCTCTACCGCATCCACGGCACCTCGGAGCCATGGTCGATCGGACAAGCCGTCTCCTCGGGCTGCATCCGGATGTTCAACCACGACATCATCGACCTCTACAACCGCGTGCCCGTCGGTTCGCCGGTGGTCGTCCTGAACGGGCGGAGTCCGATCGAGGAAGAGTTCCGCGTCTCCTCGTACTGACGACCTTCCTTAGCCTTCGCGCGGCGCTCAGCCAAACCGCCGTGCGAAGACGCTTTTCTGAGCCCGCCGGCGATCTATTTAACATGCCGGACGACAGGGGGGCTCATGAGCGACTGGCACCTAGCGGCACTGACGGCGACGATCCGGATCATCGAGGTGGGCGGCATCGCCGTCATCGTCCTTGGCATCGTCGGCTCGAGCATCGCAGTCCTGTGGCAGATTGCGAGCGGGCGGGCTGCGGGGGATGCCTTCTCCCTCTACAGATCGAACATCGGCCGCGCGATCCTGCTCGGGCTCGAGCTTCTCGTCGCGGCGGACATCATCAACACGGTCGCCATCGAGCCGTCGCTGCAGAGCATCGTGGTTCTCGCCGGCATCGTCCTGATCCGAACCTTCCTGAGCTTCTCGCTCGAGGTCGAGATCGAGGGGCGCTGGCCCTGGGACAGGCATAAGAAGGACGCCCGCCAGGCGGCGTCCATGTGAGCGGCGCCGGCTCGTTTACCTAAACCTCATTGACCGTCCCTGACGGCTCTTGGCGAGACGGCTTGCAGCCATAAACTATGGTCACCGCAGCCCTCGGAGATCGATCTGTGAACGCCATCGTCAAATGCCAGGGCTGCCGGAGCAGCGCTCCCCTGCCCTTCGACTTCACGATGGCGTTTCACCCGATCGTCGACGTCGAGCGGATGTCGATCTGGGGCTACGAGGCCCTCGTCCGCGGGACGCAGGGACAATCGGCTCTCGCCATCCTCGACCAGGTCGACGAATCCAACCGGTACAAGTTCGACCAGAACTGCCGGGTGAAGGCCATCACACTGGCGGGCGAGCTCTTCCGTCCTGACGGCGACACGCGCCTCTCGATCAATTTCATGCCGAACGCGGTCTATGAGCCCTCGGCCTGCATCAGGACCTCCCTCGAAACCGCACGGCGCGTGGGCTTCGACCCGCGCCGCATCATGTTCGAGTTCACCGAGAACGAGCGGATGGTGGATACCGGCCATGTCGGGCGGATCATCGCCGAGTACAAGCGTCTCGGCTTCGTCACAGCCATCGACGATTTCGGCGCCGGCCATGCCGGCCTCAACCTTCTCGCGAGTTTCCAGCCCGACATCATCAAGATCGACATGGAGATCATCCGCGGCATCGCCGACTCGGCCGCGCGGCAGGCGATCGTTGCGGGCATTATGCTCATGGCGCGCACTCTCGGCATCACCGTCATCGCGGAAGGCATCGAGACCGAAGCGGAGCTCGCCACCCTCCGGGTTGCAGGAATCCGTCTGTTCCAGGGCTATCTCTTCGCCCGCCCCGCCATCGAGCATCTTCCTGCCGTTTCTCTAAGAGCGGCACCTCTCCAATGAGCGATGGGACATGGCGTTCGTTCGAGCGCCCTCCTTCCCATCGACCTTGAGTGTTGACCGCGCCCGGAGCTCCTTCTAAGAAGCTTTTGCCCGGCCAAGCCGCCGCCGCCCTTCCGCGTCCGTCGGCTCCTCATCCCTGCTTCCTCCGCACCGCTGCCGCTCAACGCGGCTGGCGTTTCTGGCGTGGATGCGAGCCCAGCGCATTCCGAACCGGCGAGCAGACTTCCAAATCCCTTAGAAGCGGCGATTGTCCGGCTCAGGCACATCCACCTTCCTACGATGACCATCATGACTACGTATGAAACAGGTCTCTTCCTGAACAGAATTCCCTATGCCAAAGCGGGCTCCGGGGCGAACCCGGTCGTCGTGTTCAACGGCGGCCAGGCCTTCGTCAGGCGCCCCACCCCCGATCGGACCCGGCGCGACCTCAAGCGGATCGCCCGCCTGATACCGGCGGACCGGCCCGTCTATGTCCTTGGTTACAATCCTGCGCCGCCTTCCGACTACAGCATCGACACCATCGTCCGGGATTTTGCCGAAATCCTCCGGACCGAGATCGGACCGGCCACGGTTGTCGGCATATCCTTCGGGGGCTTTGTCGCCGCTCGCCTTGCGGCCGAGCGCCCTGATCTCGTGCGCGAACTGATCCTGCTGGTGAGCGCTCATCGCTTCTCCCCAGAGGGCCGTCGCAGCATCGTTCGGCAGATCGAATGTGCCCGTACAGGCGACTTCGCGGGCCTGCTCGGCGAGTTCGGCATGATCTTCCGGCGCCCCTGGTTCAACTGGCTGCTGCGTCTGCGCCTCTGGATGGAGCGCAACCGGATGGCCGAGAAGATGAACGACCCCGCGGTCATCGTCCGTGGCTTGAGCGCGGTCGCGGCTGAGGATTTCGGGGCCAATCCGGCATGGCTCCGGGGCATCGGCGCCCGAACCCTCATCGTCGGAGGGACACGTGACGTGTTCTTCGATAGGCAAGCGCTCGAGGAAGCTGCCGGACTGATCCCTGCCGCCCGGCTCGAGCTGCTCGAAGATGAGACGCACATGCTGCCGGTGGAACGCCCGTGCGACGTCGCACGGGCAATCTCGGCGTTTCTTGCCGGTCGCTGACCCGTCGCCTCCTTCCGGATTGCGGATGCAGCGTCGATTTTCGCTGCATCCGCGTTATCTTTCCAATCAGTCTGTCCGAGTCACGAGTGAGGGTACCCGAATATGTCCGAAGACCTAAAGGCCCCGGCGATGGTGATTCCGCCGACGGAGGCCGCCATCGTCACTGCAAGCAACATGACCGAACTGGAGCTGGTGCTGCCGGATCTCGGCGACGAGGATCTGCCTGAGATCGCGATTTTCCTGGTTGCCTGCGCGATGCGATTCCACAGCGATCCAAACTTCGTGCAGGAGCAGCTGGAATGGCTCGTTCGGATGCACGACACCGAAGTCGATGAAGGCTTGAAGCCGAGCGAGCTCAATTCCTCGAATGATGGCTGATCCCCGCGGCGCGGATGCGGCGCCTAATCCAGGAACGTCACCTCCGCGCCCTTCTTCACCATCTTCGCGAGTTCCTCGACGTCCCAGTTCGTCAGCCTGACGCAGCCCTGGGAGTAAGTTTTGCCGACTTTTGTGGGCTCCGGCGTGCCGTGGATGCCGAAGGATTCGATCGACAGGTCGATCCAGACCGAACCGACAGGGTTGTTCGGGCCGGGCTTCACCACGAACTTCTCCTTCGCGTCGACACCTTTGAACTTGTATTCCGGGTTGTAAGTGTAGGTCGGATTCTTGGCGATTCCCTTGACCTTGTAGGTGCCGCTCGGAGCAGGCTTCTCCTCGCTGCCGATCGAGGCCGGATAGACCGCGATCAAAGACCCGTCCTGGGCCAGCGCCCGCAGGACGTGCTCGCTCTTCACGATCTCGATCTTGGCCACCTTTTCGGGCTCTCCGCTCGTCTCCACGTCCACATTGGCGACCACGATCGACGTGCCGGCCTTGTCGAAGCTCTTGCCGGGATTGAGCGCCTTCAGGAGGTCTTCGTCCATGTGGAATTTCTCGGCGAGAAGCTCCTCGGCGCTGGTATAGCCGAGGCGATCCAGCTTGGCCTGGTCCTCCAGCTTGTGCGGGATCTTCTCTGTGAATGGCCCCTTCACGTCATCCTCTGTGATCTTGTATTCGGTGAGGACGGGATCGGACGAAGTCTCGTTGAGCTTCGCCCAAAGCTCCTCGTGGAGTTTTCCATCGACCTTCAGGTCGCGAGCCTTCTCGAAGGCCTTGATGGCGTTCTGAACGTTCTCGCCGTCGTGCCCATCGATGGCCCCGGGGGAGAAACGAGCCCGGTCGAGCAGGACCTGCGCCTTGAGGATGGCCGGCCTGACGCCTTTCTCCTCCTTGGCTTTCAGATCAGCTCCATTCACCGCCTCGAGCGTGAGGGTCTCCGCATGAACGGACCCCGCCAACCCGAGCAACACACCCATGCCGAGAAACGCCACTGCCGCCTTCATCCTGCACTCCTGTCAGACCGATCGATCTGACAAGAAGCAAAGGCGGCTCTCTGTTCCGCGGACGTCACTGGCAGATGCGATAGTCGTTCTTGCGGGCACGCATGTCGAGATGGAGATGATCGCCATGGTCGGCGTCCGATCCCGGTCCCAGGACGGTGTTGAAAACGGGGCAGGCGCCCTTGCGGATCGCATCCTGGAAGGCCGCCTCGGGCGAGCCCTCCGCATGGGTTCCGATCGTCAACTGTCCCTTCTTGTCGAACTCCAGCCCCATGACGTCGACGGCATTGCCGAAGGCATGCTCGCTTAGCTTTCCGCCGGAGCGCTGGTCGCGGCACTGATAGGACGTCCCGATGAGTAGTTTTTTCGGCTTGCTCTGGAGGTGCCGGTCCGCCTCGACCGCCACCACTTCGCGGGCCCATCGGACGAGACCTTCCGCAAGCGGGCAGGTCATGAGGGATGCCGGAGAGACCTCGAACCCATCCGGCAGGGAGGACACGAGAACCGTGTCCTGAACCGCGCAGGCATTGTCCTGGATCGGCGGACGGCCCTCGAAGCGGACGCCCAGGCGGGTCAGGCGCTCCGGACAAGTCTCCTCCGGCTTCGCCTGGGCCTCGCTCCCGGCGGGCTTGTCCTTCGAGGGCTCGGCCACCGACGGCTCCACCCTGTCCGGTCGCGGCGGCGGGAGCGGAGGAACGACGTCCTCCGCGGCCTGGGCTGCCGCCATTGCAAGGCCGAGCAGCCCCCCGATCACGAGTGGTGCCGGGTTCCGGCGCATGGGCATATCGACTCCGCCCTCTCGGGATTGCGGAGGGCTCCATGTCGAAACAACTCCGGTTGAAGCGTCACCGTTCCCGAAACTCCCGGCCCCTTCGGGGGCGGGATTGCGGATCGGCGTACTGGCTATTCCGGCGGCACGGCGCTAGCATCCCGCGGATTCATCACGGAAGGACAGACGATGCTTCGCGCGCTCTCCCTCGCTATCCTGATGGTTACAGCCGGTCCCAGTGTCGCCGCCGGGGCAACAGACGCCATCGTGGTTGCCCAGCAACAGCAGCAGTCGCCTCCTCAAGCCGCCCCGAGGCGGGATTGCGAGAAGCGCCAGGAGGGCATCAGCTGAGGATTGGTTTCCTCTTCCCTCTCGCTTCGATTTGCCGTTGAGATTCCTGCCGGTTCGAGCGGCAGGAGGGAAAGGCGTCATTTGCGCCTGAGGCGTCGCACGTTCGCCCGGACGTGGCGGCGATAGCCCCGCACGACCTTATGGGCGGAGCCGCCCGTCGCGATCGTTGCCGCCGCCTCCGCAAAGGCGCTGACCTTCTCGGTCACCATCAGCATCGTCTCGGCCGGAGTACCCCGCCCCATGGCGATCTGAGTCATTCGGGCCCAGATCACGGCTTGCGATTCCATCGCGAGCAGGGACGTATCGGAGGCCAACTTCATCCACGGCAAAATCATCGAAGGTCCTTTTGTGCGCGGTGCTCGGATCGACAACCACGACCGTTACGGAAAGGATCCGTCACGCTTCGTCGCATCAGACCACGGCATATTCACGTCCGGGACTGGTGTGGACCTTGCTCATGATACGCCGGGACGCCCCGCCTTGAGGCGATCGCCGCGAGCGGACCGCCCACCTGAGAGAACAAGGCAGAGACAGTCAATTATATATTGTTGCGAATGTCCACCGGGATTTTGGAGATCGCAACACCTGCTCCGTCAGGTCAGATGGCCTCGTGCCGCGACCGGCAATTCGCCGACGATCTCTCCGCTTCTGACGGTGACCAGGCGGTCGACCATGTTGACCACGACGCAGACGTGATTGGGGATGATGCGCACCACGTCGCCGACATTCGGCCGATCATTGCAGGCGGAGAGGTCGAGGAACCCGTGCTCCTCCGCGAAGCGCGCAATCCTGGCCTGCGGATGCTCGAGAATCAGGCCGTAGCCGTCGAGCCCGCCGCCGGTATCGCTCGTCAGGGTTTTCGAGCCTGAGTCCAGAATGCCGCGATCCGCCTCTGCCCTGCTGACCACGGTCGCGTAGACCGTCAGGGCGCAGTCCTCCAGGCTTGCGACGCCCGCTGAAAGCATCATGCGGTCATTGAACACGGAGGTTCCGGCGCGATGCTCCGTCACTCCGTCGATCTTGCCGAGATTGACCAGATTGGGGGTACCGCCCGTAGACACGATGCGCGGATCAAGTCCTGCCTCACGGACACCCGCCGTTGCAGCATCAAGGAAGGCCTGCGTTTCCGCGGCCGACTTCTCCGGCGGGTAGAACATGAAGCCTGCGAACGACAGCCCGGGACGTTCCGCGATGTCTTTGGCGAGGGCGATGGCCTCCGCGACGGTCGCGACGCCGGCACGTTTGCGCCCCGTATCGCATTCCACAAGGACATCGAGATCTCTGCCCGCGATCTTTGCCGCACGCGGAAGTCCCTGGACGACAACTGGATTATCGGCGGCAACCGCGACATTGACGCGAGATAGCAAAGCCCCGAGCCGGTCGATCTTCTGCTCGCCGAGGAGATTGTAGGCGATCAGGATGTCGTCATGGCCCGCATCGGCCATCACCTCGGCCTCGCCGAGCTTCTGGCAGGTGATTCCACGGGCTCCCGCCTTCCGCTGCATCGCCGCAATGACAGGGCTCTTATGCGTCTTGATATGCGGGCGGTTCGCGATGCCGGCGGCATCGCAGAGCGCCTGCACCCGCGCGATGTTGCGCTCGACGACGTCGAGATCAACGACGACGGCCGGCGTGCCGAACCGGCGCGCAACCTCGACCTTCAGAGTTTCGATCGACATGCTGCTCCCTTTGTGGGCTCGAGGCTGGCCCCCGCCTACATTACCGCGCCAACCTGCCAGGGCACAAACTCGAGGTCGCCGTAGCCGAGATCCTCCGATTTCGTGTGCTCGCCGGAGGCGACGCGCAGGATCGTGTCGAAGATCTCCTTCCCCTTCTGCTCCAGGGAAACGCCGTCGAGGATGTCGCCGCAATTGATGTCCATGTCGTCGATCATGCGGCGGTAGATGTCGGAATTGGTCGCGAGCTTGAGAGACGGCACGGGCTTGGCTCCGAAGGCGGAGCCCCGGCCTGTGGTGAAGGCGATGAGGTTCGCGCCACCCGCCACCTGCCCGGTGGCTGCGACCGGGTCGTAGCCGGGCGTGTCCATATAGACGAAGCCATGCTCGCGCACGGGTTCCGCGTACTCGTAGACGGCCCGCAGCGTCGACCGGCCTCCCTTCGCGGCTGCGCCGAGCGACTTCTCGAGGATGGTCGTGAGGCCGCCGGCCTTGTTGCCGGGGGACGGGTTGTTGTTCATCTCGCCGCCGTTGCGGGCGGTGTAGTCCTCCCACCAGCGGATTCGGGAGACGAGCTTCTCGCCGACCTCGCGGGTCGCAGCCCGGCGGGTGAGCAGGTGCTCGGCGCCATAGATCTCGGGCGTCTCCGACAGGATTGAGGTACCGCCGTTCCTGACCAGGATGTCGGACGCGACGCCGAGGGCCGGATTGGCCGTGAGAGCCGAATATCCATCGGAGCCACCGCATTGGAGCGCGAGCACCAGCTCGGAGGCGGGCCGCGTTTCGCGCCGGGCCCCCGCTGCGATGGGCAGCATACCGCGCACGGCGTCGACGATCGCCTCCACGGTTTTCCGGGTGCCGCCAGTCTCCTGGATCGTCAGCGTCCGGAACGTGTCCGTCTCGACCAGTCCGTATTCCTGCTTCATGCGGCCGATCTGGAAGACCTCGCAGCCGAGGCCAACCATCACGATGCCGGCGAAATTGGGATGGCTCGCATAGCCCCACTGCGTCCGCCGCAGGATGTCGAACCCCTCGCCGTAGGCCGCATGGCCGCAGCCCGTTCCATGAACGATCGCCACGACGCCGTCGATACCGGGGTATTCGCGCAGAAGTCCGGAGCGCTCCACCTCGGCGGCCGCGAAGCGTGCAACGGAAGCGGAGCAGTTCACCGAGGTGAGGATGCCAATGTAGTTCCGGGTTCCGGTCTTTCCGGACGCCCGCCGATAGCCCTGGAACGTGGCGCGCATCTCGGGCAGCAGCAGCCCGTCGTCATGGGCATCGGCGCAAAAAGCGTAGTCACGCTCGAAATCGTGCAATCCGACATTGTGCTCGTGCACCCACTCGCCGGGTGCGATGTGCTGTTTCGCAAAGCCGATGATCTGTCCGAACTTTCGGATCGGCTCTCCCTCGCGGATCGGCTGCGCCGCCATCTTGTGGCCGCGGAGAATGCGTTCCCGGGCGGTAAGGCCCGACGCCGTATCGCCCTGGTTCACGAGATCGATGGCCACGACGATGTTGTCGTCGGCGGAGAGGCGGATGGTACGCGGGGATGTCATGGTGTCTCACATCTGTCTGTATCGTTCGAACCGTGCCGGATCTCGTCCGAAATCCGGCACCCGGTGCACGCGGGCAGGTCGATCATTGTCACCGCCCCAGTCCCATCTGCCGCGGCAGCCATAGGGTCAGCTCGGGGATATAGGTGATGGCGATCAAGGCCAGCATCAAGGGCACGAGCCAGGGCAGGATTGCCATCGTGGTGCGCTCGACCGACATCTTCGAGACCCTCGCCAGCACGAACAGCACCATGCCGAGCGGCGGGTGAAGCAGGCCGATCATCAGGTTAAGGGTCATGATGAGCCCGAAATGGATCGGATCAATGCCGAGCTTAAGCACGATCGGCAAGAGGATCGGCACGAGGATCGTGATCGCCGCGATCGTGTCGATGAAGCAGCCGACGAACAGGATGAGGATGTTGGCCAGAAGCAGGAATACCCATTTGTTCTGGGTGAAGCTGAGAATGGCGTCGGAGAGGATCTGGGCAGCCTGGCTGACGGTCAGGAGCCAAGCGAAAATCGACGCCGCGGTCACGATGAAGAGCACGGACGCGGTCGTCTCGATGGTGTCGAACGTCGCCTTGGCAAGGCTCTTGAACGTCATCGAGCGGTAGCGCACCAATCCCAGGAACAGCGACCAGATCACCGCGGCGACCGCTGCCTCGGTCGGCGTGAACAGGCCAAGCGTCATGCCGCCGATGAGGATGACCGGCGCCATCAGGGCCATGACGGCCGAGAAGTCGAAATACCAGTCCAGGGCGAGCAGGACGGCGAGAGCGATTCCGATCGACACGTTGGTGCTGAGACCCGTCTGGGTCATCAGCCAGACCGCCACAGGAAACATGAGGACGATGACGACCTCGATGCTTGCATTACCGAGCTGGCGCCAGGAGAAAGGCGTGTCGGAGCCCCAGCCGTTCCTATATGCGAAATAGGCGACCGTGGCCATCATCAGTAGGGTCATGACGATGCCAGGGATCAGTCCGCCGAGGAAGAGCGCTCCGATCGAGACATTGGCCATCATGCCGTAGATGACGAAAGGAAGCGACGGCGGGATGATCGGCCCGAGCGTCGCCGATGCGGCCGTCACGCCGACGGAGAACTCGGTCGAATAGCCATGATCCTTCATGGCCTTGATCTCAATGGTGCCAAGCCCGGCCGCATCCGCAATCGCCGTACCGGACATGCCCGAGAACACGACAGAACCGACAATGTTCACCTGGCCGAGCCCGCCCTTCATCCAACCCACGAGGGCGACCGCGAAGGAATAGATCCGCCCCGTCACGCCGGCGATGTTCATGAGGTTGCCGGCGAGGATGAAGAATGGGACCGCCAGGAGCGGGAAGCTTTCGACGCCCGCGATCATGCGCTGCGCGACGATCACGTCCGGCACCATGCCGGTGGCGAGGATGTAGAGAAGCGAGGCGACCGCCATCGAGAGGGCGACCGGAAGCCCGAGTATCATCAGGGCCAGAAAGGAACCGATCAAAATCCACATCAGGTTTCTGCCACTAAAGGTGCATCGAAAGCTTCGGGCCGTTCGAGAACCGAATAGCCGCGCCGCCAATTGGCGACGGCGACCTGAACGGAGCGGAAGCACATGAGGACGAAGCCGATGAACACGAACGCGTAGGCGAGGTTCTTCGGCAGGTTGATGGTGGTCATCTGCTCGTCGGCGACGATGCCCATGAACCGCCAGACGAGGGTCGCCGCATAAGCGAAGAAGACGATGCGCATGACGTCGATCACGGTGGCGAGCACCCGGGCGACGCGCTGCGGAAGATATCGGTAGAGGAAGTCGACTTGAATGTGGCGGTTCAGCCGGACGCACATGGCTGAGCCGACGAACACGAGCGCGACATTGAGATTGGTGGCGATCTCCTCGGTCCAGGCGAAGGAGTCGTTCAGGACATAGCGGGTGAAGAACTGCACGAAGACCGCCAGCGCCATGGCCCAGAACAGGGCGAGGGCCAGCCAGTCCTCGAAGGCGTATTCCGAAAGATCGACCGGCGCATGCTCGCTTTCGTCGAAGGTCTGCGCTAGCTCCTCGGCACTTACTTGGGTGTGGATCTCAGTCGCCATCGGTCGATGTCTCTCCCCCTCAGCATCATGAGGTGGCGCCTCGGATGGGCTCCGAGACAAAAAGGGACGGGGTCGCCGAACGACGACCCCGCATGGAGGACTAGAGGCCTTCCGACTTCAGCGCCTGAATCTTGTCGTAGTCGGCCTTGCGATAGCCGAGGGATTCCAGGGTGACGTTCTTCATGACGGCTTCCTTGAAATCGTCCTTGTTCACCTCGGTAACGGTCAGGCCCTTCTGCTTGAAGGCCTCTACGAGTTCCTTCTCCTTGGACAGGATCTCCGCCGACGCGCGGGTGGCGGCTTCTTGCGCGACCTGCGTGAAGATCTTCTTGTCCTCGTCGGAGAGCTTGGCCCAGAGCTGCTTCGAGAAGATCGTGGCGAGATGATCGACGATGTGGCCCGTGAGCACGATGTGCTTCTGAACCTCGAAGAACTTCTTGGCCTCGATCGTCGTCAGCGGATTCTCCTGCGCATCGACGGTGCCGTTCTGAAGCGCAAGATAGACCTCGGCGAAGGCGATCGGCGACGTATTCGCGCCGCAGGAGCGCGGCATAGCTAGATAAGCGGGCGCGTCCGGCACGCGGATCTTGAGGCCCTTCATCTCGGCGCAGGTCTTGAAAGGCTTGTTGGTCGAAGTGTGCCTGATGCCGTAATAGGTCAGCGCTACCATCTGGTGTCCGGTCTTCTCGCCGTAACCCGCCGCCAGTTCCTTGAAGACGTCGCTCTTCGCGAAGGCCAGAAGATGCGAGGCGTCGCGGAAGATATAGGGATAATAGCCGATGCCGATCGGCGGATAGCTTCGTGCTGCGAAGCTTGGCCCGGAGATGATCATATCCACCGTGCCGAGCGACAGGCCCTGATTGATGTCGCTCTCCTTGCCGAGCTGGGAGGCAGGATAGACATCGATCTGGTAGCGGTTATTGGTACGCTTCGCGATTTCCTGGGCGGCCCAGACCGACTGGGTATGGAAAGGCTCCGAGGTCTCGTAGACATGAGCCCATTTCAGCTTGGTCTGCGCGCTCGCGGGAAGCGCAGGAAGAGTCAGCGTAGCGGCGGCCGCAAGGCCGAGCGCGAGGCGGCGAGTCACAGCGAACATGCCGGTATTCCTCCCAATGTGTCCGGCTCTCTCTGGCCGGTTGGATTGCATCGGCAGGTGGTTTCACCTGCCCGAGAACCCCGACGGGCTCTGGCGTCCGCCCGTCGGCTCAGCTAACATGTTAGTGCCATGAGAATGTTCGACAAGAGAAAAAATTACGGGTTCCTGCCTCTTTTGCAGCCGGGGCCACGCGGGAACACCACCGAGCAGGTCGAGCGGGCGATCCGGTCCGCGATCGTCCAGCTCGACTTCGCGCCCGGCGAGTTCATCGACAAGGGTGCCGTTTGCGACCGGCTTGGAGTGTCGAGGTTCCCGGTCTCCGAAGCATTGTCGCGGCTGGCTGCCGAGGGTCTTGTGGAAATTCTTCCGCAGCGAGGCACCCGCGCTGCGTTGATCCGGCTGGTCGAAATCAAGGAATCGATGCTGATCCGCCGCGCCCTGGAAGCGATGGTGGCGGAGACGGCCGCCATGCGGCTCCCCTCCTCCGCCCTGGAGGCGCTTCGGGACAACGTGACGGCACAGGAGGAGGCGGTCGCACGAGGAGATCGAACCGGCTTCCACGCCCTCGACCTCGCGTTCCACTCCGTCTTGGTCGACGCCCTGGACCTGCCGCGCGTGGCGGCCGTGATCGAAGCCTCACGGGCCAATATCGATCGGGTGCGCCGCCTGCTCTCCTCCCCTCGCCGTCACGCGGTGACACTCGCCGAGCACCAGACGCTGCTACAGGCCTTCGAGATGCACGATGCCGCGGCGGCCCGTCGCGCGATGGAGAGTCACCTCGATGCGGTCATGGAGGAACTCGAGCGCTTCTCCGCAGAAAATCCCGAAGTCTTCCTGCCGCACTAAGAACATCGCCGGTCAGGCAGTGCTGTCACCGCGCGCACCGGTCAGGCCCTGCTCGAGCAGATCGAGAGCCGCTTGCGCATCGACCCTCATGGCGACCTGTACGGGGGCGCCCTGTCCCTCGTCGACCGATAGTGCCCCCGCCTCTTCGTTCGATCGGGTCCCGACCGTCAGGCGAAGCGTCTCGCACTGGAACAAGTCCGGGCGCAGCGCGAGCAGCATGACGCAGGGATCATGCAGCGGCCGGCTTTCCCGCTCTGTCGCGGACAGAAAATAAGCCTCGATCAGCTCGGCTGTTTTCACTGCCCCGGGCACGAGGCTCGCGGCCAGCCGCTCGGCGAAGCTGCGCGTCGCACGCACGCGGCGGGTGACGTCGAGCGGAACGAGCACAACCGGCACGCTGGATCGGAATACGGTGTCCGCCGCTTCAGGATCGGTCGCGATGTTGAACTCAGCCCGTGGCCCCACATTGCCCGGCTCGCCGATCGCGCCGCCCATGGCAATGATGCGGCCGATGCGCTGCGCCACCTCGGGCCTCTTGACGATGAGTTCCGCGAGGTTCGTCAGCGGACCGAGCGCCAGGACCTCCACCGTACCGGGCCCCTCTCCGAGTAGCAGGTCGGCAAGCCAATCAACGGCATTCCGCTCAGACGGCGAGCGTAACGGTTCGGGCAGATCGACACCCCCGACACCGTCGGCGCCGTGTAGCCCCAGCGGCTCCGGCCCGGGCCGCGATAGTGGCTGCCTTGCGCCGATCAGGACCGGGATATCGGATCGGTCTGCAAACGCCAGCAGGCGCATAGCGTTCCGCGTGGTCGTCTCGATGCCGATGTTGCCGGCGACGGTCGTCATGCCCCGGACATCCAGTTCGGGTGACGCCAAAGCCAGCAGAATGCCGATGGCATCGTCGATTCCGGGATCCGTGTCGATGACGATCGGGCGGGCTTTTGTGTCGGTCATGATGAGGGTAGATACTCTGCTTTGAAGCCGCGCGGCTGCATTGGGCGCAGCCCGCGCGCCGACCATAGGCCATAGGTGCACGGTGACCAAGACCTTCTCGCTCCCGGACGATCTCCTGCTGAATGCGGACGACGAAGTGCGGATCCGCCAGGATCTCGTGCTGGTCGCGCTCGGCAAGAGGCCTGCCGACGCGATCCTGCGCGTTGGCAGGCTGCTCGACGTCAACACGCGCACATGGCTCGAAGATCAGGAGATCGTCATCCGCGGCCGGCGCATCGCGTGGACGGGACCGGCGGGAACGTTCCTGGGAACTGCCGCAGTGCGCGTGGAGCGCAACCACCTTTCCGCCGTTCCTGGCTTCGGCGAGGTCCACAAGCATATCGAGAGCTCCCACGTCACTCCCGAGTACGAGGCGGCGCTCGTGATGCCGCGCGGCAACACCTGGACCTGCGAGGCGAGCCACGAATTCTCGAACGTCGATGGGCCTCACAACATTGCGTTCTGGCTCGAGGCGCGCCGTCTCGGCTCGCCGATGAAGATCTTCCCGTTGCCAGGCTCCGCCGTCCCGCCGACCTCTTACGAATGGGGGGGTGGGTACTACGGCTATAACGAGCAGGCAGGCTTCCTCGAAGAAAGCCTCATGGTGGCCGGTCTTGACGAGGTGATGGATTGGCCGGCTGTCTGGAACCCCGAGAACCCGTCGCACCACCGCCTCTGGGGCATGATCAGGGCAACGTTCGAGAAGCGCGGCGTCGTCGAGGGGCACGGCGCGGGATTGCGGGACCTTGCCTCCATCAATGCCTTCGCGGCCGCAGGTTTGGCATCCGACCACGAGGGCTGGACGCCCGAAGAGGTCTGGGACAAGCTCCGCCACGGCATCTTCATCGAGATCCGGCCGCATTCGATGCCGGAAATCATCGGAGGCCTGCTTGAGCGCGGACTGCAGGATTGGTCGCAGGTCGCCTTTGCGACGGACGACCGCAGCGCCTCCGACACGCTGCATCTCGGCGCGACGAATCACAACGTTCGCCTCGCGATCCGATCGGGACTTGCGCCGGAGATCGCAATCCAGTGCGTCACGATCAATCCGGCGCGCCACATGCGGCTGACCCCGTGGGTCGGCAGCATCGCACCCGGCCGCTTCGCCGATATCGTCCTGCTCGACGATGTCGAGGCGATAAGCATCGCCGAGGTCTGGGCGGATGGAAAAGCCGTCTCGAAGGGCGTGGATTATCTCGGTCCGCTTCCGGAGATTCGCTGGCCGGAATGGGCTTCAAGGACGGTCAACATCAGTCGGACGATCAGGGCCGACGACTTCGCCATTCCGGCTGCCCCAGGGCGAGGCACGATGCAGGCCGCTCTTCTGCGCCCGTTCCACTGGGACGACAACTTCATCACCATGGAGCTGCCGGTCGCGAACGGCGAGGTGCAGCGCGATCCTGCGCGCAACGTCACGAAGTTCGCGATCGTGGATCGCTTCTCCGGGCAGGGTCTCGTGTCGCGCATGTTCTGGGTCGGCTGTGGCCCGCGTACTCCGGATACCGCCGTTGGCTGCACCGTGGCGCACGACAAGCACAATCTCTGGGTCGTCGGCTCGTCGGACGAGGCAATGGCGACGGTCGCCAACCGTGTTGCGGAGATTGGCGGCGGTTGGGTTCTCGTCAGCGGTGGGAAAGTGGTCGCCGAAGTGCGCTACGAGATCGGTGGGTTGATGACTCAGCGCTCCGCTGAGGACCTTGATGCCGACATGCAGTGGCTCTACGCAGAAGCGGCGAAGATCGATTGGCTCTATGAGCCCACCTTCTCGCCGCGCTGGTACCCTGGCTTTCCGGAGCGCCTGCAATTCGCGACGCTTACCTGCGCACCGTGGCGCTGGGTTCTCGTCGCGCCCTGCGAGGCTGCCCCGCAGGGCTTCGTCAACGTCGCCACCGGAGAAACCCATCCGGTGGTATGGTAACCTTTACCCTGCAGCGTCGATCCGAGCCATCTCGGCTTTGAAAGCGGACGCGATCTGGCCCGCGTCGCGCAGGATCTTCCTACGTTCCAGGCTCTTGACCTCCCTGTCGCGCATGATCCACCGTCCGCCGGCCATCACGTCCCGCACGTCGACCGGCATCGCCGAGAACACCAGCGTCGCGTAAATGTCATAGATCGGCTGCACTCGCGGCGCCGACAGATCGATGCGGATGAGGTCGGCCTTCTTGCCGGCTTCCAGCGAGCCGATGCGGTCGCCGAGGCCGAGCACCTGAGCACCCTCCAGCGTCGCCATCCGGATGACCTGGGCTGCCGGCATGGGCTTGCGGCTGTGCCCGAGGATCTTCTGGAACATCGAGACAGGGCCGAACTGGGCGAAGAGGTCGAGGGTGTTGCCGCTCATCGGGCCGTCGGTCGCGATGCCGACCTTGATGCCGGCGGCCCGCATGGCCTCGATGGGAGCGATGCCGCGCCCAGCCTTCGCATTCGAACGGGCATTGTGGGCGACGCCCACGCCTGCGCGAGCCATGCGCTCGATCTCGAAAGGATCGATGTGGAGGCAATGCGCGGCGATCAACCCAGGGATCAGAAGTCCCGCCTTCTCGACGACAGCGAGCGGACGCAAGCCGTGGTGCTTGCGGCACCATTCCATCTCGCTGTCCATCTCCGCGAGGTGGAGCTGCACCGGCACATCCGGGTGATCGTGCGCCCAGCCGGCGACACGCGCCATCACCTCGATGTCGGTGGAATACGGCGCATGGGGCGCGATCGACGGAACGATCCTGTCGTGACCGGAAAACTCCGCCACCAACTCTTCGACTAGCGCGAAGCCCTCATCGATCGTCTTCTGATCGGGCGGATCGAAGGTCGCAATCGTCTGCCCGACCACGCCGCGCAGGCCTGCCTGGTCGAGCGCACGGCCGACCTCCGTCTCGAAGTAGTACATGTCCGCGATGGTGGTGACGCCACCCTCGATGGATTCCAGAACGCCGAGAAGCGTGCCGATCCGGACCATTTCCGGCGTGACGAACTTGCGCTCCATCGGCAGGACATAGCGGAACAGGCGGTCGTCCACGTCCTCGCCGAGGCCGCGAAAAAGGGTCATCGCCAAGTGTGCATGTGGATTGACCATGCCGGGCATGACGACGTCGCCGCCGACGTCGATCACCTCGGGGCCGTCCATCGCCGGCGTCTCCCCTGCGCCGGTGGCCCTGATCGTATCACCCTCGATGTGGATCCAGCCGCTCTCGATCACCGACATCGTCTCGTCGATGGGCAGAAGGCAGGCATTCTTGATGAGGATCGACGTCATCGTCGGGCTCCCTCGGCAGCCAGGATGCAGGACTGCTCCGGGACCGGCACGAGCCGCACCTGGGTGCCGGATTCCAGCGGCGCCGTGAGGCTGCCGTTGGCCACGAGATGACCGGCAGCCGTCTCGCACTGGTACTGGTAGGCACGGCCGAGATAGGTACGCAGGCCCAGAGTTGCCGGCAGGCCCTCTTGGGACAGGTCGGTGGTCACCTGAAGCCCGTCCGGCCGGCTGGCAAGGAGGAACGTGTCCGGGATCGGCCCAAAACCGGACTGCGAGAGGCGGATGCGCATTCCGGACGTCTCTGCGGTCACGGCCTCACCGTCACGGGCCACGACCTTGAACGGCACGATGTTCTCGAAGCCCACGAATCGCGCCACGAAGGTGTTCGCGGGCTGGCGGTAGAGAATTTCGGGCCTGTCGAACTGCATGAGCCGACCCGCATTCATGATCGCGACACGGTCCGAAATGGAGAACGCCTCTTCCTGGTCATGAGTGACATAGACAGAAGTCGTCCCGTTGGCGCGCTGCAGCTGCCGGATCTCGACGCGCATGTCGACCCGCAACTTCGCATCGAGGTTCGACAGCGGCTCGTCGAACATCAGGAGCGGAGGCTCGATGACGAGGGCCCGGGCAAGCGCGACACGCTGCTTCTGCCCACCCGAAAGTGCTCCCGGCGCCCGGGCTGCGAGAGGCGAAAGCCCCACCCGCTCCAGCATAGCCATGGCGCGCTTCCGACGCTCGGCCGGCGGCACGCCACGCTGCTTGAGGCCGAAGGAGACATTGTCGAGAACGGACAGGTGCGGGAATAGCGCGTAGTTCTGGAAGACGAGACCGATGTCGCGCTTATGAGGCGGGAGCTGCGTCAGGTCGCGGCCGCCCAAGCGGATCGAGCCGCTGGTGGGCGTGAGAAACCCGGCGATCAGCCGCAGCGTCGTGGTCTTGCCGCAGCCGCTGGCGCCCAGGAGCGACACGAGTTCGCCGGCCTGAACCGAAAGCGAGAGGTCTTCGAGAACTTTGGTCGTCCCGTAATGGGCCGACACCGCTTTGATGTCGAGAGGCTGGGTCACGGAAGCTACTTCGCAAGAAAGGTGAGCCCCAGTGTCCGCTCCACCACGGCCATGACGGCCACGGTGAGGAACATCAGGAGGACGGAAACAGACGCGACGGTCGGATCGAAGAACTGTTCCACATGGGCCAGGATCTGAATCGGCAAGGTGCTGATCCCAGGCCCGGTCAGGAACAGGGAGACGGAGACGTCGTTCAGTGAGGTTATGAAGGCCAGGATGAAGGCCGCGATCATTCCGGCCCGGACATTCGGCAGAACCACCGTGAAGAACGTCTTCAACGGCGCGCTTCCCAGGCTGATCGCCGCCTCCTCGATCGAGAAGTCGAAGGAAGCGAGGCTCGCGCTGATCACCCGCACCACATAGGGCAGCACGAGGAGCGTGTGGCCGATGAGGAGCGCCGCGAAAATCGGCACTCCAGCCCCGACCGTGAGTGACTTGAGAAGCGCGAAGCCGAAGACGATCTCCGGCACTAGGATCGGCAGGACGAACAGCGTTCCGAGCCAGCGCGGCAGCTCGACCCGGTAACGGTTGAGCGCATAGGCCGCCGGGATGCCAATCACCAAGGCAAGAAAGGTTCCCAGAAACGCGATCTGCAGGCTCGTGACGATCGTGCGCCGGAAGGCGCTGATCTCGAAGATGTTGGTGAACCAGCGTAGGGAGAGCCCCTGCGGCGGAAAGGTGAGATAGGTCGTGTCGCTGAGAGCGGCGCCGACCACGATGACGAGGGGCACCATCAGGAAGAGGTACACCAGCGCTGCGACGATGACGAGGATCGGATGAGGGCGGTCGGTCATCACGTGGCCATGGGATTGATGCGGCGGGCCAGGTTGGTCATCACGAGAACGACCGAGATGGTGATCACCGTCATGATGGCCGCGATCGTCGAGGCTCCGACCCAGTCGAAGGAGACCATCGCACGTTGATGGAGCAGCGTGGCGAGAACCGTCTGACGTTCGCCACCCAGAAGCTGCGGGGTCGCATAGGCCGTGAAGCTGCCCGTGAAGACCAGCACCGCGCCGACGATCAGACCGGGAACGGCAAGCGGGAGGAGGACCTGCCAGAAGGTCGCAACGGGAGAGGCCCCAAGGGATGAGGAGGCCTGGAGCACGTCGCGGGGGATGTTCTCAAGCACGCCGACGAGCGACAGCACCATGAGGGGCACGAAGAGATAGACCATGCCGACGATGACCGCGCCCTGGGTGTAGAGCATCTCAAGCGGCTCATTTGTAAGACCGAGGGCGAGAAGCGTGTTGTTGAGAATGCCGTTGCGGCCGAGGATGATGAGCCAGGCGAAGGCGCGGACGACGACGCCTGTGAGCAGCGGGAAGACGGCCGCGATGATCAGCAGGCTGCGCAGGCGCGCCGGCGCACGGGACACCACGTAGGCTGTCATGAACCCGAAGACGAGGGAGATGATCGTCGTCAGCGCCGCGATCTGCAGCGTCCGGAACAGGACCGTCGTGCGAAAGCCGCTGTTGAAGTACGAGATGTAGGGCGCAAGGACGCCGCGGGGATCCATGAACGTGCCGGCGATCACGATGCCGATCGGCACGAGCAGGAACCCGACCACGGCGAGAGTGGCGGGCGCGGAGAGCGCCCACCCGGCCGCCCCTTTCAAGGGCATTGTCCGTTTCGAAACCATGTCCGATGCTTACCGTCCGAAGACCTCGCTCCACTCGTCGAGCCAGTCGGACTTCGCAGCGTTCAGCTTCTCGTAGTCGACGCGCTTGAGCGACGAGACCATCTTCTCGCCGTAGGTCCAGCGGGACGCCTCCTCGGGCGTGAGCTGAACGGCGGTCGCGACGGGAGCGTCGACGCCCCGTTGAGCCAAGGTCTGCTGGATCTTCGGATCGAGGATGAAGTTGATGAACTGGTGCGCGAGTTCGGGATTGGCCGCCCCCTTCGCGATGTTGATCGTGTTGAGGGTCGCATAGTCACCTTCGGACAGCTCGGCCCAGCGAGCTGTCGGCACGGCCGCCTGGATCTGGGCAAGCGTGAAGTCCTGCGCGATGGCGACCGAGACCTCGCCCGTCGAGAAGAGGTTCACGAGTTCGGAGCCGGTGTTGTAGTTCTTCACCACGTTGGGCTTGAGCTTTTCAAGCGCGGCGAAGGCCGCCTTCTGGTCCTTGTAGGGATCCACGCCCGCATGGCTCGCCGCGACCAGCACCGTCATGGGGCCGGCCGTGGTGGTGATGCCGGGCAGCGACACGCGACGCTTGAACTCCTCCCGCCAGAGGTCATTCCAGGAGGTGATCGGCTTCGTCACCTTCGCGCTGTCGTAGATGATGCCGATGCGGCCGATCGTGTAGGCCGGCCCGAACTTGCCCTGCGGCTCACGGGCGACCTCGTAGATGCCGTTGATGTTAGGGATCTTCGATCGGTCGACCTGCTGAAAGAGCCCTTCCTGGATGCCGATCTGAGAATAGCTGTCGGTCAGGTAGACGACGTCGACGCCGCCACCACCGCGGATCTTGATCTTGTTCAGGCGGTCGGCGTTGTTGCCGGTCTCGAAGACGAGTTCGCAGCCGCATTGAGCGCGGAACGGCTTGAGCACGATTTCCTCGAGCTTGTCACCGTTGAAGCCCCACCACGAGATCGTGAGGGTCTTGTTCTGCGCCATGGCCGGGGCAGCAGTGAGAGCCGCCAGGACAAAGGCCATGCTTGTGAACGGTTTGCTCCAACGCCCAATCATCTCGCGGATCTCCTCTGCTGCAGCGGCGCAATAAACGATATCCCATTGCGTATATGCAGACCAGGGCGATCATCGTCATGCGCTGCTCAGACGAGAGCCACGCCCTGCGGACGCCACGCATTAGCACAACCAGAGCCGCATAAAAGGGTTGTTTCGCGAAACGCTCTGCTTTCCTTCCACTCAGCCTGCTTAATATGCATGCAGTTCAGCGCGTCGGCGTCGCGTCCGTCCAGCCGCCGCCCGACAGACGCGTGAGGC
>JAFAAP010000194.1 GCA_023426505.1 Pseudomonadota bacterium | reverse complement strand
TCGCCGGACTCCTGCCGCCTGTGGGACGTGTCGACCAACGACAAGCTCGACAAGGACCGCTTCCGCCGCGACATGGGTGGCTTGGTCGAGGCCTATTCCGAGGTGGCCCGGCGTCTCGGCATCATGTCCGAGAACGAGAACCCGAACGGCCCGCGCCTCGTGCAGTAAGGCGGATCATTCCTAAAAAGCTCGATGAAGCCCGGCCTCGCGCCGGGCTTTTTCTTTGCCCGCACCGCCCCATCGACCTGCCGCCCGGTTTGGCGCTAGAGAAGAAGGCCATGCCGCTCCGCCTGCTCTTTCGTTCCACCGTCCTCGCCGTCACGTTCAGTCTGGCCAGTTGCGGCTACGTCCCGCGCCCGGTCGCAGGCCTGCCGCCCGGCGAGCCTTGGGGCGCCCTCCCCCTGCGCAAGTGGCTCGCCGAGGATCGGGCCGAGCCGCTGGCCCTGTCGTTCTGCGCCCCGCCCGAATGCCGCCCGGGCCTCGCCGCGGGGGTCATCCGTCTCACCGGGAAGGATGCGAAGATCACCGGCGCCCTGCTGAAGGACCCGGAGCGCCTGGCCCGCGCCCTGCGCTCCTCCGCCGGCCGGGACAAGCCGGTGCGGGCGCAGGTGTCGGTCGAGCGCCTGAAGGACGGGCCCTATGACGGCTTCGCCATCACCCTCGCGCAGGGCGACGGCGGCAAGCGCCCGGCCTACGGCGCCGCGCTCGGAAAGCCCGAGGGCGGCAGCCTGACGGTGGTTCTCGTCATCGGGGAGGATCCCGAAACCGTTCACGAAACCGTCCGTCAGGTCGCGGAGCGCGAATTGGGCTCCTGAGAGGCGTTGTCTCTTGCGGTCATTGGCTTTATGGCGTTGGCCATCTTTCCATACAGCCGAGGATCCCATGAAAGCCCGCGTCACCGTGACCCTGAAGAACGGCGTGCTCGATCCCCAAGGCAAGGCCATCGAAGGCGCTCTGAAGTCTCTCGGTGTCGAGGGCATTGGCGGCGTCCGCCAGGGCAAGGTGTTCGACATCGAGCTCGACACGGCCGACAAGAGCCAGGCCGAGGCCTCCCTGAAGGCCGCCTGCGAGAAGCTTCTCGCGAACACCGTCATCGAGAACTACCGCATCGAGATCGCGTGAGGCAGGCATGAAATCCGCTGTCATCGTCTTCCCCGGCTCCAATCGCGAAGGCGATGTGGTGCGGGCGCTCCGGATGGCCGGCTCCGACGTCCAGAAGGTCTGGCACGCCGAGACCGATCTGCCCAAGGGCACCGATCTCGTGGTCCTGCCGGGCGGCTTCTCCTACGGGGACTACCTGCGCTGCGGCGCCATCGCGGGCCGCGCGGCCGTGATGGATGCGGTGCGGGCGCATGCGGCCCGCGGCGGCCTCGTGCTCGGCATCTGCAACGGCTTCCAGATCCTGTGCGAATCCGGGCTCCTGCCGGGCATCCTGATGCGCAACGCCAACCTGAAGTTCATCTGCCACCGGCAGTTCCTGAAGGTCGAGCGCAACGACACTCCGTTCACGAAGGCCTATGCCCAGGGCCAGGCGATCGACGTCTGCGTCGCCCACGGCGAGGGCAACTACACGGCCGATGCCGAGACGTTGAAGCGTCTCGAGGGCGAGGGTCTCGTGGCCTTCCGCTACAGCGACGCCCACGGCCATGTGACGGCCGACGCCAACCGCAACGGTTCGATGAACTCCATCGCGGGCATCTATTCCGACAGGCTCAACGTGCTCGGCATGATGCCCCATCCGGAGAACCTGGTCGAAGACCTGGTCGGCGGCACCGACGGGCGCGGCCTGTTCGAGAGCCTCGTCTCCTTCGCCAAAGCGGCGTAACCCTTCAAACCGCGAGACCCCGATGATCCGCAACGACGTCGCCATCACCCCGGAGCTGGTGAAGGAGCACGGGCTGAAGCCTGACGAATACGACCGCTTCGTGCAGCTGATCGGCCGCACGCCGACCCTGACCGAGCTCGGCATCGTGTCGGCCATGTGGAACGAGCACTGCTCCTACAAATCCTCCCGCATCCACCTGCGCGGCCTGCCCACCAAGGCGCCCTGGGTGATCCAGGGGCCGGGCGAGAATGCCGGCGTCATCGACATCGGCGACGGACTGGCCTGCATCTTCAAGATGGAGAGCCACAACCACCCGTCCTTCATCGAGCCCTATCAGGGCGCGGCGACGGGCGTCGGCGGCATCCTGCGCGACGTGTTCACCATGGGCGCGCGCCCGATCGCATCCCTCAACTTCCTGCGCTTCGGCGAGCCGGACCACCCGAAGACCCCGCACCTCGTATCGGGAGTCGTGGCCGGCATCGGCGGCTACGGCAACTCCTTCGGCGTGCCGACGGTGGGCGGCAGCGTGGGCTTCCACCCGCGCTACAACGGCAACATCCTGGTCAACGCCATGGCGGTTGGCCTCGCGCGCACCGACGAGATCTTCTACGCGAAGGCGACCGGCGTCGGGAACCCGATCGTCTATCTCGGGTCCAAGACCGGCCGCGACGGCATCCACGGCGCCACCATGGCGTCGGCCGAGTTCGACGAGTCGTCGGAAGAGAAGCGCCCCACCGTGCAGGTCGGCGACCCCTTCGCCGAAAAGCTCCTGCTGGAGGCCTGCCTGGAGCTCATGAAGTCCGGCGCCGTCATCGCCATCCAGGACATGGGCGCGGCCGGCCTCACCAGCTCGGCCGTCGAGATGGGCGCGAAGGGCAATCTCGGCATCGAGCTCGACCTCGACAAGGTGCCCTGCCGCGAGGAGGGCATGACGGCTTACGAGATGATGCTGTCCGAAAGCCAGGAGCGCATGCTCATGGTGCTCAAGCCCGGCATGGAGCAACAGGCAGAAGCCATCTTCCACAAATGGGGCCTGGACTTCGCGGTCATCGGCAAGACCACCGACACCCTGCGCTTCGTCATCAAGCACGAGGGCGAGGTGAAGGCGGACCTGCCGATCAAGGAGCTCGGCGACGAGGCCCCGGTCTATGATCGTCCGTGGGTAGAAAGCCCCATGCAGCCCGTGATCGCGCCGGACGGCGTGAAGGCCCCGGTCACCGAGGCCGAGGCGCTGCTGAAGCTCGTCGGCTCGCCGGACCAGTGCTCCAAGCGCTGGGTCTGGGAACAGTACGACCACCTGATCCTCGGAAACACCGTTCAGACGCCCGGCGGCGACGCCGCCATCGTGCGGATCGAGGACGGTCCGAAGGGCCTCGCGCTCACCACGGACGTGACCCCGCGCTACTGCGAGGCGGATCCGTTCGAGGGCGGCAAGCAGGCGGTCGCGGAGGCCTGGCGCAACATCACGGCGGTCGGCGGCCTGCCGCTCGCCATCACCGACAACCTGAACTTCGCCAGCCCCGAGCGCCCCGAATCGATGGGGCAGTTCGTCGGCTGCATCAAGGGAATCGGCGAGGCCTGCGGCGCCCTCGACTTCCCGGTCGTGTCGGGCAACGTCTCGCTCTACAACGAGACCAACGGCCAGGGCATCCTGCCGACCCCCGCCATCGGCGGCGTCGGGCTCCTCGACGACGTAACGGTCAACGCCTCGGTCGCCTTCAAGCGCAACGAGGATGCCATCATCCTCATCGGCGCCACTCAAGGGTGGCTCGGCCAGTCGATCTACCTGCGCGACATCTGCGGCCGCGAGGAGGGTGCGCCTCCGCCGGTCGACCTCGTTCACGAGAAGCGCAACGGCGACTTCGTACGCCAGCTCATCCGCTCCGGCCAGGTGGACACCGTCCACGACTGCTCGGACGGCGGTCTTGCGCTTGCCCTCGCCGAGATGGCCATGGCGGGCAATATCGGCGCCATGATCACGGCCTATCCGGAGAACCTGCCGCTCCATGCCTTCCTGTTCGGCGAGGACCAGGGCCGGTACGTGATCGCCGTCGATGCCGATGTGGCGGCCGACATCCTCTACGAGGCCGGCGCCATCGGCGTTCCGGCCGTCGTGCTCGGCGTGACCGGCGGGTCTTCATTGATTCTGCCCGGGGAGCAGGCCATATCGGTCAAGGAATTGAAGGCAGCGCACGAAGCCTGGCTGCCGGATTACATGGCCGGCAAGGCCTGAGGAGCTGAACCAGCATGCCCATGGATGCCCGCGAAATCGAGAGCATGATCAAGGCCGCCATCCCGGATGCGACGGTCGAGATCCGGGACCTGGCCGGCGACGGCGACCATTATGCCGCCACGGTGACGTCGGCGGCCTTCAAGGGCAAGTCGCGGGTCCAGCAGCACCAGATGGTCTATGCAGCGCTGCAAGGCCGCATGGGCGGCGTGCTCCATGCCCTTGCATTGACGACGCAAGCCCCCGACAATTGAGACGAAGACGCGGCGCCTTGAACGCCACGGAACAGGAGAAGACTATGACTGACGCCCGTCAGGTGATCGACAACGAAGTAAAGTCCAACGACGTCGTGCTTTTCATGAAGGGCACGCCCCAGTTCCCCATGTGCGGGTTCTCGAGCCAGGTCGTCCAGATCCTGAACTACCTCGGCGTGCCGTATAAGGGCGTCAACGTGCTCGAGGACGAGGGCATCCGCCAGGGTATCAAGGACTATTCCAACTGGCCGACCATTCCCCAGCTTTACGTGAAGGGCGAGTTCATCGGCGGCTGCGACATCACCCGCGAGATGTTCCAGGCCGGCGAGCTGCAGCAGTTCTTCACCGACAAGGGCATCCAGGTTCAGCAGAGCGCCTGAAGGCGCTGAGTTCCTGACGATCCGAAGGCGGGGCATGATCCCCGCCTTTTTTGTTGCCCGTCGAGCGTGATGGCCTTCGAATTTTTGTCGCATTCCATCAGCCGCCAAGGTTCTGGCATAATAATGTTTCTCCGCATGCGGAGCCGCCGCAACAACAAGAACCAAGCGGCCGGAAGAGTGGGGTTCATCATGTTCGAGAAAGAGGCGACGGCGAACGTCGTCGCGTTCAAGGCGCGCCAGGCGAAGGCGGTGCAGCACCATCCCAAGAGCCTGCTGGAGCGGATTTATGCCGCGGGCTCGCTCGCCATCCGGGCGGACGACGTCGCCACCAAGGCGGCGGCCACGATGCTCCAGGCCCTCGGGTTTCTGGTGATCGAGGAGATCCTGGCCGACGGAACGCCGCGCCGCCTACAGCGGGGCGAGGCCCGCAAGGCCATGGACCGTCCGTGGCGGCTCCTGAAGCCGGCCTTTTCCGGCGAGGCCGGAATTCCCGACGGCCAGGGCGCCTTTCCGGTCTAAGGCTTCGCGAGAGCGGTCCGCACGAAGGTGAAGGCATCCGGCGAGGCCCACTCGGCCGGGCCCTTCAGGAGCGCCACCTCGCAGCCCGACGCATCGACCACGAAGGTGGTGGGAAGCCCCACCACATGGCCGGACTTCTGAAGGGTCTGGAGCAGCTTGCCGCCGGGGTCGGCGTAATAGGCCAGGTTGCGGATGCCGTTCTCTTGGAGCCAGGCCTTCGGCTTGTCGGGATTGCGCGTGTCCACGTTGATGGCCACCACCTCGAAGTCCGAGCCCCCGAACTCCGCCTGGAGCTTGTCGAGGGCCGGCATCTCCTGGCGGCACGGGACGCACCAGGTGGCCCAGAGATTCACCAGGATCGTCCTGCCCTTGAAGGCAGACAGGGTTCTGGTCTCTCCGTCCGGCCCGGCGAAGCTGACCTCCGGGGGCGGCTTGGGCGCGTTGCTGACGCCGACCGCGGCAAGCTCCCCCTTCGCCAGGGGCTTCAGCCTGTCCGCCACGGGCTTGGCGATTGAGCATTCATTTGATGCCGTGGCGGTGGCGCCATGCTGCGACAGGCCATACCAGGCCGCCGCCGCACCGACGCCGCCCAGGGCGACGACGCCGATCAGCAACGGAAGGGTGCGGGACGCGAGGGATCGGGATGCTTGCGACATGCCCGCCGGTGTGCCGCTTTTCGGCAGCCTTCTCAAGTCTGGAATGGCCGAACGGGCTCAAGTCCCTTTCACGATCCCGTGGAGCAGAAGCCCGGATCGATGGTCCACGACGGACCAAGACGATCGGCTTAACCGCGTTGAGGACAGGCTCCTCGGCCTCTCACCTTCCCTCTCGCCTCGACGGAAGGTTCCCGTTATGGTGCGGCCACGTTTCGGAGCATGTGATGTCGTCCAGCCTACCCCTTCCCCGCATTGCGTTGATCGCGGGCCTTGCCATCCTCAGCCTGTCGGCCTGCGGCCGCCGCGGTGCGCTCGAGCCGCCGCCGGACCCGTCGGCGCAGGCCGCGACGCCCCAGGTGGAAGGCCAGGCGACACTCCCCTCCCCGGTCGGCACCCCCCGCTCGAAACCCAATCGCGGCTACACGATTCCCGACAAGCCCTTTATCCTCGACCCTCTGCTCTAAGGTCGCCCGATGCACCATTTCGCTTATCGCGACGGCGTGCTCCATGCGGAGGACGTCGATCTGCGCCGCCTCGCCTCCGAGGTCGGAACCCCGTTCTATTGCTATTCCACAGCCACGCTCGAGCGGCACTACCGGGTCTTCGCCGAGGCCTTCGCGGATACGGACGCCCTCGTCTGCTACGCCATGAAGGCGAACTCTAACCAGGCCGTGCTGAAGACGCTCGGCCGTCTCGGAGCCGGGATGGACATCGTCTCCGAGGGCGAGCTGCGGCGGGCGCTCGCCGCCGGCGTTCCGGGCGATCGGGTCGTGTTCTCGGGCGTCGGCAAGACAAAGGCCGAGATGGCCTTCGCGCTCGACAGCGGCATTCTCTGCTTCAACGTGGAGTCCGAGCCGGAGCTCGAGGCCCTGTCCGAGGTCGCCTTGTCCAAGGGGATGCAGGCGCCGATCTCGATCCGCGTCAATCCGGACGTGGACGCCAAGACCCACAAGAAGATCTCGACCGGCAAGTCCGAGAACAAGTTCGGCATCCCGATCTCCCGGGCCCGCGAGGTCTACGACCGGGCGGCGAAGCTCAAGGGCCTCGCGATCACCGGCGTCGACATGCATATCGGCAGCCAGATCACGGACCTGGAGCCCTTCGACAACGCCACCGCCCTGCTGGTGGAACTTGCCCGCGACCTGATGAGCGCCGGGCACAGGCTGCACCACATCGACCTCGGCGGCGGCCTCGGCGTGCCCTACCGGGAGGACAACGAGCCCCCGCCGGATCCGCAGGCCTATGCGCGGATCATCAAGAAGCATACGCGCGGCCTCGGCCTCAAGCTCGTCTTCGAGATGGGGCGCATGATCGCCGGCAATGCCGGGATCCTGCTCACCCAGGTGATCTACGTCAAGGAAGGCGCAGGCAAGACCTTCGTGATCGTGGACGCCGCGATGAACGACCTGATCCGTCCGACCCTCTACGAGGCGCATCACGACATCCGGCCCGTCGTCGAGCCCGACCCGAACGGCGGCCGCATGATGGCCGACGTGGTCGGCCCGGTCTGCGAGACAGGCGACTACCTGGCCCTGTCCCGCGACCTTCCGGCCGTGAAGCCGGGCGATCTTCTGGCCATCATGACGGCGGGCGCCTATGGGGCCGTCCAGGCCAACACCTACAACACCCGCCGCCTCGTTCCCGAAGTGCTGGTCCGCGGAGCCGATCCTGCGATCGTGCGTCCGCGCCCGAGCTACGAGGACCTGATCACGCTCGATCGGCTTCCCGACTGGCTGGCGTGACCTCCGCTCCCGCCTTCAAATTTCCACGCTCCACCCGTCACATGACGAGGACGTGATCGGGTCTTTGCGCGTGAAACCCGGTCAGCGGCACTTCTGTGCCATTTGACGGCTGGTCATCGGGGGCTCGCGTGCTAGCTTCTGAACGGGGGCTTGAGGCGAGGACCGCTTGGCGGGAGACTTTGGCATGAGCGAAGGCCCGAACCCGTATCCGACGCAGAGCCCCCTGGACAGGCGGTTCTCGCGTCTCATCGGGCGCGCGCGCTGGTCTCTCTGGTGGGAGCGGGCCTGGCCGCGGATCTGGCTGCCGCTGGCCATCATCGGGCTGTTCCTGACCCTCTCCTGGTTCGGCCTCTGGCTCGACCTGCCGCCGCTCTGGCGCACCGTGGGCCTGAGCGCCTTCGTGCTGGCGTTCCTGGTCTCCCTCTGGCCGCTCCTGCATCTGCGCTGGCCGAGCCGCACCAGCGCCCTCGACAGGCTCGATCGGGATACCGGCCTGAACCACGGCCCCGCCCGCGTGCTCGACGACCAGCTGGCGCTCGGCAGCACCGACGTAGGCACACGCGCCCTGTGGGCGCTTCACCGCAAGCGGGCCGAGGAGACGATCGCGCGGATGCGCGTGGCGCCCCCGCGCCCGGACATGCCGCGGCATGACCGCTATGCCCTGCGGGCGGCCGGCATCCTGGCCCTGGTGGCGAGCGCCTTCGTGGCCGGACCGGAGATCGGGTCGCGACTGGCGGCCGCCTTCGACTGGAGGCACGTGGAGGCCTCGGCGCCGGCCTTCCGCATCGACGGTTGGATCGATCCGCCGCTTTACACCCGCATGCCGCCCCTGATGATCGACCTCGCACGCGGTCAGAGCCTGCGGGCGCCGATCCATTCGACGGTCGTCGTCCGCATCGCCGGCGAGGGCAACGCCGAGGTCACGCCGGGCCGTGGGCTCACGCCTCTGCCGGCCAAGGGCAACCAGCGCACGGACCTGCGCGAAGAGCGTTTCACCCTCGACGGCAGCGCCGAGCTGGCGATCCGCACAGGCTTCGCCCAGACCACGCGGCTCACCATCGAGGCGATCCCGGACAACCCGCCGACCATCGCGTTCGCCAATCCTCCGGAGGTGAATGCCCGCGGCACCTTCACCCTGAGCTACAAGGGCAAGGACGATTACGGCATCGCCTCCACGGAGGGCCTCGTCGAGAAGGCGGAGAGCGCCAAGGGCCGCTCCCTCGTGGCGGCCCCGCAGATCAACCTCGCGTCGCCCGGCAGCGACGAGAACGCCCCGGAGACCCGCTCGCCGGTCGATCTCACCAACCATCCCTGGGCCGGCGCCAAGGTGACCATCAAGCTTCGCGCCAAGGACGAGGCCGGCCAGGAGGGCGTGAGCGAAGCCGTCAACTTCACCTTGCCGCAACGTCCGTTCACCAATCCGCTCGCGAAGGCTCTGGTGGAGCAGCGTCGCAACCTCGTCCTGGCCCCCGACGACCGGAAGCGGGTGCAGACCGCCCTCGACGCGCTCCTCATCGCGCCGGAGGAGTTCACGCCGCAATGGGGCGTGTTCCTCGGGCTGCGGACCGCGGCGGACGACCTGCGCCGGGCCAAGACCGACCAGAACCTCCTCGACGTGGCCGAGTGGCTCTGGGCCATGGCGCTCCAGATCGAGGACGGCGGGCTGTCCGATGCGGAGCGCGAGCTGCGCGCCGCCCAGGACCGCCTGAAGGAGGCGATGGAACGCGGCGCGACCAACGAGGAGATCAAGCGCCTGACGGACGAGCTGCGGCAGGCCATGGACAAGTTCCTGCGCGAGTTCGCCCAGCGCATGCAGCAGAACCAGCAGAACCAGGACCAGGCGCAGAACCAGCGCTCGCCGGACCGCGTGATCTCGCAGGACGACCTGAACCGCATGCTCCAGCAGATGGAGGACGCCATGCGGCGCGGCGACATGGCCGAGGCCCAGCGCCTGCTCGATCAGCTGCGCAACATCCTGGAGAACCTGCAGACGGCGCAGCCGAACAGCCGCATGAGCGACCCGCTCGGGCGGGAAATGAACCAGGCCATGCGCGATCTGGAGAACATGGCCCGGGAACAGCAGAACCTGCGCGACGAGACCTTCCGGCAGGGCCAGAACCAGCGCATGCAGCAGGGAGACCGCCAGCGGCAGGGGCAGCGTCAGCAGGGCCAGCGCCAGCGCGGCCAGCAGGGACAGCAAGGGCAGCAAGGCGAACAGGGGCAGAACGGCGAAGGCCAGGAGCAGGCCGAGAACGGCCAGGGCGGCGATCAGCAGGATCCGCTCGGCCTCCGGCAGCGTCAGCAAGCCCTACGGGAACGCCTGGAGGAGCTGCAGCGGCGCATGCAGGGCATGGGCATGCAGGGCGAGCAGGGACTGGGCGAGGCCGAGCAGGACATGCGCGAGGCCGAGAATTCCCTCGGCCAGGGCCAGGATGGCCCGGCCGTCGATGCCCAGGGCCGGGCGCTCGAGAACCTGCGCCGCGGCATGCAGGGCATGGCGCAGCAGATGCAGCAGATGCAGCAGGGCGACGGCAACCAGCAGGCCGGCGACCAGCCGGGCCAGGGCGACCCGCAGGGAAGGGGACAGGCTTCTCAGCGGGATAATGACCCGCTCGGGCGCCCGACCCGGAACCGCGACTTCTCCGACGGCCGCGTTCACGTCCCCGAAGCCGGCGAATCGGCGGCCCAGCGGGCGCAACGCATCCTCGAGGAGCTGCGCCGCAAGCTCGGCGATCCAACGCGGCCCCAGGAGGAGCTCGACTACTTCGACAGGCTGCTCCGCCGGAACTGACGCGCGCCAACAAGCCTACTTGCGCCGATGACGGGTTCGGGCCACGGTCCGGCCCGTTTCTCCGATGGAATCGTCATGAACAGTTTTGTCGAACTTCTCGTGCCTGTGGCCGTGTTGGCCGTGGCTTTCGTGCTGCTTCTCGGGCTCTTCAACATGCTCCGCGGCGGCAGCGCCAACCGGTCGCAGCAGCTCATGAGACTGCGTGTTCTGCTTCAGTTTATCGCCATTGTGGTGATTATGGGCGTTATCTGGTGGAGAGCCGCCTAGCTTGCTCCATATTGACACTTTTCCGCCATTGTTCTCTATACAGGTCATTAGTCATATCCGGCCCCTTCGGCGGCCGTTTCCTTTTCTTTGATGGATCTCTTATGCGCGTCGGCACAGTCCTGGGCCTCAGCC
>JAFAAP010000253.1 GCA_023426505.1 Pseudomonadota bacterium | reverse complement strand
GGTCGGGCTGCCAGCGTAGGTTCAGCGGAGCCCGCCCGAAGCCCTCTCGGTAACGCGGCCGCAGGCGCTCACGTTCGATCGCCACCACCCACTCGAAATCCAAGTTGGCAAGATTGTCGAGGCCGTCGTGCTCCGACTCGTGGGAGCCCTGATGCTGGAGCAGAATGACGAGTGGGCCGTCAGTCGACGTTACATGTCGCTGGAAAGTCTGAGTTCGTTGCGCGATGATCCCGTTCGCAGGCTGTCGGCCATGACCGCCTGAGCAACCCGGCTCAGCCGAGGATTGGCGCTCTTACACCACGCCACGGGACACGATCTGCTCTGAATGACTCAGCCACCGAGGAGCCCATGTCGATGGGATCTTCAATCGCATGGGTTTGATCGTAGTCGCTGCCATCAGCAGGCATCATGTCATGATGCATTTACGGAGCCGCAAACACCTGTCTTAACCGACAGCTAACCATACCACCATCAAGCGCCTCCGTTCGTTCGACGTGTCCTTCAATCCGGCAGTTTGGGCCATCTTCCGACCACAGTCTCGACCATCCTCGTCCGCGGCGAGGAATCGCTCCTGTGTCCCATCCCATGCGTGAAGAGTTGCTGATGTTTCGTAGAGAGTTGCCGCACTGGTTCGAAATCCGTCGCGCCGCAAACGTTGTTCTGGCCCTTGTTGCCGTCGCGGGATGGGGGGCGTTTATCCTCGTCACCCAATCGTCAGCCAACATCGAGAGCCAGTTGCGCGCACAAGTGGCCAGTCTCAGCCAGATCCAGACGGACCTGTTGTCTGAGCGGGCGCGGGCTCAGGCAACAACGGGCGAGTGGAAGCAGTTGCAGGCTCAGATTCCAGCCTTTCGCGAAGAACTCAGGCAACTCACGGATGCCCGTGATCAGATACAATCCGAACTCGTCCTTGCGCAGCTGGGACTGAGCGATGTAACCAACCGTGCGTCACAAGCGCATGCGGATGTTTCCGCCACGGGGTCGGTGGAGAGCAAGGCGCCGGATCCTAAACGGGCGGTGGCGGCCACGGCTCAAAAAGCTCTGGCAAAGCTCGGTTATGGCAAGTTGACGGCCGACGGGGTCATCGGACCGGGCACGCGACGCGCCATCGAAGCGTTTCAGCGGGCCAAGGGCTTAACGGTGACACGCGAGCTTGATGCTCCGACGCTGAAACAGCTGACGCAATCCCTCAAAGTTGCCGCCCGTTAGAAGGCAACGTCACGCGTCACCTTGGGGATGAGTGGGGGCGGATTACGGAGGATGCCGCATTTCGTCTCGACACCGGAGGAGAGCACCCTTGCGGACTGGACCGCGAATGTCGCTGCCAGCCGGAAGGACCTCAGGCCCTATTGCGGGTCTCCCCGAATGCGCGGCATCAGGTGGCTGACAAACGGGAGGACGGATCGGCACTTGGCGGACCCAAGGCTGTCGACGGCGCGCCTCCACCCGGCACACCCGCATTAACGATCTGGCGACCTGCATCCCGCTAGTCTGCCCCACCAGGCTCAGGCGTGAGCCCTGGCCCATCGGCGGGGCGGAAGGTGCGGGAATGCGAGGGCAGGCTGATCTTTTCTTGGACTACGACGCACCGCCGGGACCCATCGAGACCAGACCCGCCGATGAGATTGTCATCAAGGCTAGGCACCGTAGCGAGTCGTTCAAAGCCCCCGACCATGAGACTGCCGCCCGGATGCTGGAGGCCACCGGCGACTATCGTGTCCTCCGCCGCTTGCAGCCCCGTCCCATAGCGATCTCGCGTGCGCCTCGTCAGGGCGAGAAGATCGGGATCATCGTCGATACCGAGACCACGGGCCTGGATCACACGCGGGACGAGGTGATTGAACTCGGCATGGTGGCCTTTCTGTATGACGAGGAGGGCCGGATCGGGGACGTGATCGGCACGTTCAATGGCCTGCGCGAGCCGGGCGTGCCCATCAGCCCCGAGATCACCCGCCTGACCGGAATCACGCCCGAGATGGTTGCGGGCCAGGCGCTCGATCTTGCGGCGGTCGAGCGGTTCATCGGGCCGGCGGATATCATCATCGCGCACAATGCCCGCTTCGACCGCCCTTTCTGCGAGCGCCTGTCGAAGGGCTTCCAGGTCAAGGCTTGGGCCTGCTCCCATTCCGAGATCGCGTGGAGCGGATTCGGGTTCGAAGGCTCGAAGCTAGGATACCTCCTGACCCAGTGCGGCTGGTTCCACCAGGGCCACCGGGCCGTCGAGGACTGCCATGCCCTGCTCGAGGTGCTGGCCTTCCCCCTCCCCTCAGGCGCCGGGCTCCCCTTCGGGCACCTGCTGGCCTCGGCCCGGAAGGCGCTCGTGCGCATCTGGGCCGAGGGCAGTCCGTTCGACATGAAGGACGTGCTGAAGTCGCGAGGATACCGCTGGAACGACGGCAGCGACGGCCGGCCGAAGGCGTGGTGGGTGGAGGTCGACGAGGAGGCCGGCGAGACAGAGCTCACCTTTCTGCGGCGCGAGGTTTACCGGCGCGAGGTCGAGCCCTTCTGCCAGAGGATCACCGCCTTCGAGCGGTTCCGGTCGGCACGCTAAGCGGTACCTGCCGGATTTCTGCACAGCCGGCCTCATCCAAGGCTTTCAGGCTTGAAATCTTGACCGTTCGCCGCCATCTCATCGCCCGCCGGAGCAACAAGGTTCATCTCACGCCATGACGACTGCTGACACCACGCCCGCCCCTGAGAACCACACGTTCGCGGCCGATGTCGCCAAGCTGCTGCACCTGATGGTGCACTCGGTCTATTCCGACAAGGACGTTTTCCTGCGCGAGCTGATCTCCAATGCGGCCGATGCCTGCGAGAAGCTGCGCTACGAGGCGATCTCCCACCCCGCCCTGCTCGGCAATGATCCCAAGGCCCGGATCACGCTGCTGATCGATGCCGACACCCGCCGCCTGACGGTCGAGGATAATGGCATCGGCATGAGCCGGGACGAGATGATCGAGGCGCTCGGCACTATCGCCCGCTCGGGCACCAAGGCCTTCATGGACCGGATCCAAGCTGCCCAGGGCGGCGAAGGGGCCCAGCTGATCGGACAGTTCGGCGTTGGCTTCTACTCCGCCTTCATGGTGGCCGACCGGGTCGATGTCGTCTCCCGCCGGGCTGGCAGTGACGAGGCCACGATCTGGTCGTCCGACGGAAAGGGCTCCTATACGGTTGCGCCAATCGCGTTGGATGAGGCCCCCGCCCGCGGCACCCGGGTCATTCTCCACCTGATGGAGGAGGCAAAATCCTACACGGAGCGCTCCCGACTCGAGCGCATCGCCAAAGAGCAGTCCGGCCACGTTCCGGTGCCGATCTCCCTTGTCGAGAGGCCCGGGGCGGAGCCGCAGGAGGTCGCCGATGGCGCCGCTCTCTGGGTCAAGCCGCGCTCCGAGATTACGCCGGAGGACTACACCGACTTCTACCGCAGCGTGGCCGGCCAGTTCGACGTGCCAGCCCTGACCGTGCATTTCCGGGCCGAGGGCCGCCACGAATACACGGCGCTGGCCTTCGTGCCGGGCTCCACGCCCTTCGACCTGTTCGACGAGCGTCACGGGCGGATGAAGCTTTACGTCAAGCGGGTCTTCATCACCGACGGGGCCGAGCTCCTGCCGCGGTACCTGCGCTTCGTGCGCGGGCTCGTCGACTCGGCCGACCTGCCGCTTAACGTCTCGCGCGAGATGATCCAGGAGAGCCCGCTTCTCGCCGCCATTAAGAAGGGCGTGACCAGCCGGGTCCTGAGCGAGCTTGACAAGCTCGTGCAGAACGATGCGGAGGCCTACACCAAGGTGTGGGAGGCCTTCGGCGCGGTGCTGAAGGAGGGGCTCTATGAGGATTTCGAGCGGCGCCAGACCTTGCTGGGCCTGGCCCGGTTCAAGAGCACCGCCACTGGCGGCGGGTGGCGCTCGCTCAAGGACTATGTCGGCTCGCTCAAGGAGAACCAGACGGCGATCTACTACGTGACGGGGACGGATCTGGCCCGGCTCGAGGCCTCTCCGCAGCTTGAGGGCTACCGGGCCCGCGGCATCGAGGTGCTGCTGCTGCCCGATCCGGTCGACAGCTTCTGGGTTACGGCCGGCGTCGATTATGAGGGCAAGCCGTTCAAGTCGGTGACTCAGGGCGCGGCCGATCTGGCGCAGGTCCCTCTGCTCGAGGCGCATGAGAACGCGGGCGCGCCGGCACCGGAGGCGGTGACGCAGTTCATCCAATCCGTGAAGGCCACCCTCGGGGAGGCCGTCGCCGATGTGCGTGCCTCCGAGCGGCTGACGGAAAGCGCCGTCTGCCTCGTGGCATCCGAGACCGGCATGGACCGCCAGCTCGAGCGGCTTCTCGCCCGCGCGGGCCAGCTGCCGTCCGCGGCCAAACCCGTGCTGGAGATCAATCCGCGCCATGACCTCGTCGTGGCCCTGGCCAACCTGGGCAAGGATCAGCAGGCGCTCCGTGAAGACGCCGCTCACCTGCTGCTGGATGAGGCGCGGATCCTGGACGGGGAATTGCCGGCTGATGCGAAAGCCTTCTCGCAGCGTCTGGCGCGGCTGATGCGGCGGTGCGTGCCATAGGAGTCTCGTGGACGCGGCTTTCGGTGGCTGGCGGGATGCGGCCGGTGATCGCCGCATCCTGTCCCGGACCTGGCCGACGGGATCGCTCCTGACCCGTTAGGGCGGTCTCCCAGAGGACTCTGGGTCCGAGGCCGGCTCATCGTTTGGGATGAATGGCGTCGGGCAACGCGCCTGCCATGGTCCGGAGGTCGCTGCAGATCCAGACGACGTCTTGTGCACGAGCCGGTTGAGCCTGGCGAGGGCCTGTTCGACGGATTCAGGCGTGATAAGGGTGGCGCCGTCGACTTCCTGACCAAACCGGTCGACGAGCAGGTGCTGATCGAAGCCATCGAGGCGGGCTTCACCCGGCTTGAGGCGCAGCGCCGGGAAGCCAGCGAGGTCAATGAGGCGCGGGCGCTTCTCTCCCGTCTCACGCAGCGCGAGAACGAGATCCTCGACATGGTGGCCCGCGGTTGGATGACGAAGGAGATCGCCCGCGCCATGGGGGTTTCACCACGCACGGTTGAAACCCACCGTGCCAATCTCGCCGAAAAGCTTGGCACGACTTCGGTTGCCGAGATGGTGCGCCTCGTGCTCCTGGCCCGTCCGACCCATACTTCGCCGTAGAACTACGGAGACGGCTCCGGTGCCGCACCGATAACCCGCCAAGCGGCGGATGGCTAAAGTCCAGGTGTCGAACAAGCCGGGATCCGAACGATCCCCCACCGGAGAAGTGCCATGTCGAATACTCGCAATGCCGTTGTCGCGGCTCTCACTCTGGCTCCTGCGGCCGCTGGTGCCGAAGTCCTTCAGGAACGCAACATGCCGCTGGCGATTGCCCAGGAGTTGGCTCAGGCCACCGTCGAGGCGTGCGCCGCCAAGAACTTCAATGTGACGGCGACGGTGGTGGATCGTGTCGGCCTTGTGCGCGCGATGCTCCGGGCCGACCGGGCCGGACCCCACACCGTCGAAGCAAGCCGCGCCAAGGCCTACACAGCGGCGTCCGCCCGCAACACCACCACCGCCATTATGGAGAATGCCGACAAGAACCCGGCCGCCCGGCACCTGGCAGCCATCGGGGGCTTTCTGCTGCCTGGCGGCGGCGTGCCGGTGAAAGCAGGCGACGAGGTGATCGGGGCTGTGGGCGTTGGCGGCGCCCCGGGCGGGCACCTTGATGAGGAATGTGCGAATGCGGGTCTTGCCACGGTCCAGGCGAAACTGAAGTGACCACCAACGCAGTGGCAGGCATGATTGGCCCCCCCCCCCCCACCCGGCGACGC
>JAFAAP010000141.1 GCA_023426505.1 Pseudomonadota bacterium | reverse complement strand
GGCGGGCGGCGACGCCCGCCGGGACCCGTGTTCACCGAACGGGAGAGACGCCGCCCATGGCTCTTACTTGGACGAAGACCCGGCCACGGACCGAAATCGAGACCGCCTTCAGGCTCTGCCGCGCCTCGCTGCTGATGGTTTTCGGGTTGAGCTTCTTCCTGAATCTCCTGGCCCTGACGGTTCCACTCTACCTGCTCCAGGTCTATGATCACGTTCTGTCCAGCCACAGCATCGACACGCTGGTGATGCTGACGGGCATCGCGGTCGTCGCGCTCGCCGTCAACGCCATGCTGGACGGACTCCGTCGGGAAATGCTCTCCCGGATCGGCATATGGCTCGACGACCGGATCCAGGCCTCCGTCCTGACGGCTGCGGTGCAGGCCGCGCTGCGCGGGGAGCCTGGCGCGGCCGCGCAGGCATGGCGCGACCTGAACGGTCTGCGCACGTTCTTTTCCGGCAATGCCTGCAATGCGCTCTTTGATCTGCCGTGGACGCCGATCTTCGTCCTCGCGATGATCCTGGTCCATCCGCTGCTCGGCATTCTCGGGCTGGTGGCTTCGCTGGTGCTGTTCGGGCTGGCCCTGCTCAACGAAGCCGTGACACGGAAATCCGTCGCGCGGGCAAGCGCCGCGTGGTCGAACAGCCAGCACCGGTTCGAGGCTCTGCTGCGAAACGTCGAAGCCATCAGCGCCATGGGAATGCTGCCCGGCGTCGCGCGCATCCTGCACGACGAGCAGTCCGAGGCGAAGCAGGCTCAGATGTCGGCCGGCATCCGGGCGGCTTCGATTCAGTCGTTCGCCCGCTTCCTACGACTTCTGACACAGGTCACCGTCATGGCCTTCGCAGCCTGGCTCGTGATCCGTCACGACATCAGCCCGGCGGCGATCTTTGCCAGCTCGATCCTTCTCGGCCGCTCCCTCGGCCCGGTGGAGGGTGCGATCGGAACCTGGAAGGCGGTGACCACGGTCCGCCTCGGCTACGCGCGCCTCCAAAGGTTGATGACCGCTGCGCCGCCGAGGGGGCCCGGCATGTGGCTCCCGCGACCGAAGGGAGAACTTAGCCTCGAACAGGTCTACTACACCCCGCCTGGCGCGGAGAGCTCGGCTCTCAGGCGCGTGACCCTCGACCTCAAGTCGGGAGAGGTGCTCGGCGTGGTCGGCCCCTCCGGCGCGGGCAAATCGACCCTGGGGCGCCTGATCGCCGGCATCATCACGCCGTCATCCGGGCATGTGCGCCTTGATGGCGCCGACATGGCGGTCTGGATGGGGGCCGGAGGGCACGGACATTTCGGCTACCTGCCGCAGGACGTCGAACTGTTCGGCGGCTCCGTGCGGGACAACATCGCACGCCTGCAGGATTCCCCCTCCGAGGATGTGATCGCGGCCGCGACCCTGGTGGGGCTGCATGAGACGATCATGCGGCTGCCTCAGGGATACGACACGGATATCGGAGAGGGCGGTTCGCGCCTCTCGGGCGGCCAGCGCCAACGGCTCGGTCTCGCACGCGCCTTCTTCGGCGACCCGCGCCTCGTGGTGCTCGACGAGCCCAATGCGAGCCTGGACCAGGACGGGGAGGATGCACTGCGTCAGGCCATTCTCGAGATGCGGGATCGTGGCGCCACGGTGGTCGTCATAGCCCAGCGTCTCGGCATCATCAGCATCTCGGACAAGGTGCTGATTCTCGAAAACGGAGCGATCAACGCCTTCGGATCGCGCCGCGACATCGCCGAGCGGATCAGAAGCGGGCGCACGGCCATCAAGGTGAAGGGGCCGCAGGTGATCGACGGCCGCAAGCGGCCGGTTCAAGACACGAAGCCCGATCCGTCGATTGCCGAAAGGGCGACCGGCCAGATGCTTTCCGACGAAACCAAGAGGGCGGCATCATGAAGACGAACTCCGTTCTCGATCTGGCCGCCGTCCTGCCGCCGCCTCCCGCATCGCCGTTCCATCGCATGCGGCTTCTGGTCCTGGGAGCCGTCGCGCTGATCGCAACCTTCGTGGTCGGGTTCAGTGTGTGGGCGACGCAGGCGCCTCTGGAGAGTGCTGCCATCGCGGGTGGCGCCATCGAGGCGGAGTCGAGCCGGAAGACCATCCAGCACCTGGAAGGTGGGATCGTCGGGCGCATCCTGGTGAAGGATGGTGATCTCGTGGAAGCGGGCCAGCCGCTCGTTCGCCTGGACGACACGAGACCGCGGGCGGCCTTGCAGGTTCTCCAGGGGCAGCTGTGGGATGCTCAGGCCCGCGAGGCGAGGCTTCTGGCCGAGCGGGACGGGCAGGCCGCCATTCATTATCCGCAGGCTCTGATCGATGCCGCCGGGACCAGTCCGGCCGTCGCCGAAGTGCTGGGCGGCCAGACCAAGATCTTCGACACGCGCCGGCGGCTCCAGGAAGCCCGCATCGACGTTATCCGCCAGCGCAAGGCGCAGACCGAACGGGAGATCGAGGGTCTGCGGTTCCAGGTGGATGCCGCAGGAAAGCGCGCGGCGATCATCAAGGAGGAGCTCTCGTCGATCCAGCCCCTTGTGGCGAAGGGCCTGCAGACCAAGCCAAGACTGCTTCAGCTCGAGCGGGAGCAGGCGGAGATCGATGGACGGCGCGGCGATACCCTGGCGCAAATCGCCCGGGCGGAGCAGGCGGTCGGGGAGGCGGAGGCTCAGGTCCTCAAGCTCGAAAGCGACCTTCATTCCGAAGTCGCGCAATCGCTGCGGGATACGCAGAGCCAGATCTTCCAGCTCCTGGAGCGGATCCAGGCGGCCACGGACGTTCTCGCACGCACGGAGATCCGTGCGCCGGAAGCCGGGACGGTCACGGAACTGCGCATCCATACCCCGGGCGGCGTCGTTGCCGCCGGCGAACCGCTCATGGATCTCGTGCCCCGACAGGACAGGCTCATCGTCCGCGCGCAGGTGAAGCCCGACGACATCGATCTCGTCAGGCCCGGCCTTTCGGCGCTGGTCCGGCTTCTAGCCTACAAGCAGCGGCGGGTTCCGCCGGTGGAAGGCGTCCTGACCTACGTATCGGCCGACCGGCAAGTCGACAAGCAGACGGAGCAGGTCTACTACGTCGCCCGCATCCAGCTCGACGAAGCGGCCCTGCGCCAGCTGCCGGAGGTCGAGATCCTGCCCGGCATGCCTGTCGAGATCCTCATCAAGACCGGGAAGTTTACCGTGGCGCATTATGTGATGCGGCCCGTTCTCGACAGCTTCAACCGCGCATTCCGTGAGAACTAGCCGACCGGAGCAGTCATGCTGTCGCTATCGCTCCTGCGGCTCCGACAGCCATTGCTGCGAGAGGACAACCGCCTCCGTCCGGTTGGTGGCCCTGAGCTTTCGCATGATGTGCCGAATGTGAACCTTCACGGTGTTTTCCGACAGGTTGAGATGATGAGCGATCCACTTGTTGGACCGTCCCCGCTGCAGGGCCGCCAGAACATCGGCTTCACGAGCCGTGAAGGCCACCATCATGTGCTCGGAGGCGCCTTGACCGTTGGTTGTCCGGAACGAGGCGATTGCATTCGGCAGTTCGCTGGGCCTGCGCTCCAAGGGTGGATGGAAGGGAGCCGGCTCCGGTTCGCGAGTGGAGGGGTTGAGCTTTCCGTTGTCGAGCACGGGCTGGGGATAATAGGTTCCGCCCGCCAGCACGAGCTGCAGGGCCGCCACTGCGATCTTGAGAGACGCCGTCACGGGGATCACGCCCTGCGCACCGGCCGCGACGACCATCCCGACGCTGACGGCATCGTCCCAGGTGGTGATGGCCACGATCGGCACTTTGGGAAAGTGGCGCGCAACTGTCCTGATGTCGGAGACAAGCGCCTCGCGCTCGGAGTGATGCGTCCTCGCCTTCAGCACGACCAGGGCGACGCCCGAGCCGTTGGTGCGCGGTAGCTTGTCGATGGTCGGCATGCCGACCACGAGCGCATGGGGAAAGGCTCCACGCAGTGCCTCGGCCATGCAATCCTGGATCAGGGTCTCATCATCGATCAGGATGATGACGTCTTTTCCGAATTCGTCGTGAGGATGGTCGGCCGTCGGAGTTGACATTGGCATGCCATTTCTCTGCCTTGCTCGATCGAGATGCCTCCAAAGAGCCCTCTCTCACGGGTTATCGGACCATACGGCTGCAACGACCCTCAATCGGTATGTCTCCCGAAAGAGGGTCGCATAGGAGTGACTACAAACCTATTGGCCGGATATGACACCACACTTGGGATGATTCGGATATTACCCTTTTGCAGTAACCTTTATAAAGCATTAAGCCTTTATTGAGGCGCCTTAGTAATATTTTTTCCTATACATGGCGTAATGTAGCTTACGATTGTCATCTATTGAGAAAATTATCATTATAAATCCTAGCAAGTGAAGGAATATACTTCATTTCGGTTCTTTCAGGCGTCGCTTCAGCCTTTTGATGCCGGATTATCTACTCTTCGAACCCGAGTGGGTGATACGCCCCCAGAAATGATGTCTGGCGCAGGAATGGCCCTCCGTCATCATGGCGGATGTGTGCAGGGTGCGCGCAGTTTCCGGGAGGCGTCATGATTCCCTACGATAAGGGTATCCGCAATCTCGCCCCGCTCCTCTTGGACGATCCAGACGAGGTCGGACTCGGTATGGAGGACGATCCGGGGCGGTCCGTGCTAACCTCCGAAATCCCTCAAGGTGATGACCGGACCGAGCGGATCGCGGATGAGCCCGTGCGACTTCCCGTTCTGCCGGAGCATGAAACGACGACCACCCCGATACAGACATCGAGCCCGCTCTCGTCGAGTTCCTGGATCAGCCAGATGCACTCCGATGTATCGGGTCCTGACATTCAGGCGCCGTCCCCCGCCGTGGAGCCAGGTCTCTTCGAACAGACCTTCATGAAGTATGGGGCGGCCTCGACGGGGCACGGTGGGATCCACAGCCAGCCTGCACACGATGCTCCCTCTGCGTCGAACTCCGAAGCCGATCAGCCTGCCCAGTCCGGCATGGCTCCGCCCGTGGCGGATTCCGGGATTGAGCAAGGGGGCGCACAGCCGATCCCGGCCGATGGGCTCTCCGAGCCCGGCGACAAAGGCGACGGAGAGCACGATATCGACGTGACCCAGATCGCAGATGTGGATCAGGACGCGACCATCGTCGTCCAGGGATATATGGGCTCGGTCGTGTCTCGGTTTCACATCGACCAGAAGATCCAGATGGATCAGGATGCCGACGTCGACGTCAACATCGATGGGAGCGGGCATTTCGCCATCACCATCGACCAGAAGATGTATATCAGCCAGCAGACCGACGTCGACCTGAAGATCTTCGACGAGGATGGCGTTCTGTACGTGGACCTGTATCTCCGTGACGTGATCGAGGTCGACCAGGACACCAGTGTCCTGTTCAACATGTATGACGGTTTCGGGGACAACGATCTCGTGATCATCCAGGACCTGGAGATGGACCAGGACGTGGACGTCGATGTGGACGTGGAGGACGAGCTTGAGGAGCGATACGACGTGAAGGTCGATGTCTCCGTCCTTCAGGATGCAGATGCTGACGAGGAGGCCAACCTCCAGATTACGAACCATGCCGGTGAGCTTGAGGTTGATCTCGAAGCCAATCAGGTCGCCCATGTCGACCAGGAGACCTTCGTCAAGATCGACTTCGCGTTGGTTTGATCTCACCTCCTGATGGGCCGGGGTTGGGGACATGCCGCGGTACCATCTTCATTTCTGCCATCAGGGCCATGTGATCTGGGACCACACCGGCTTCGAGCTTCCGGGCCTGGGTGAGACGGTCGGGCCGGAGGCCGTCCCGGTCAAGGAATCCTGGGGCGATGTGCTGCTCACGGCACAGGAGCATCGGCAGGCGGCTGCCATCATCACCGACGAGACCGGCCGCATTCTTCTGGTCATGAACGCCTGAAGGCCGACCTGGCTTCGGGTTCCGCGGTTCTTGGACATGTCGGGCCCTTCGGAGCCTTCAGCGCTACCTTCCGTCCATTTGACTTCGGGGTGGGTTTGGAGGACATGAGCGCCCTTCAGGGCGATTTCACCCGCTGGAAACTCTTTTGATATAAGAGCATTTCCAGCCTCCGGAGCTTTTGATGGACGGTTTCGTTCCCCAGCAGAGGTTGTCGCTGCGCCACTTTTCCGCGGCGCAGCTGACGAATATCGTCGAGCGGAGCCATTTCCGCCTCTGCCTCGTGCTGGTCCTGCTCTCGCTGGCATGCTTCCTGCCAGGCTTCACGTCGCTCCAGCCCATGGACCGGGACGAGCCGCGCTATGCCCAGGCCTCGAAGCAGATGCTGGAGACCGGAGACCTCGTCGATATCCGTTTCCAAGACGAGGCCCGGCACAAGAAACCCGTCGGCATCTACTGGATGCAGAGCGCGGCGGTCGCCGTCGGCCAAGCCCTCGGGGTCCCGGAGGCGCGGACGACGATCGCCCTTTACCGCATCCCGTCCCTCCTGGGAGCTTTGGCGACCGTCCTGCTGACCTATTGGGCCTCCCTCGCGTTCCTCGGGCGGAGAGGCGCCTTCCTGGTGGCAGCCCTCATGGCGACCTCGGTCATTCTCATGGTGGAAGCGCGGCTCGCCAAAACCGATGCGGCGCTCACCGCCTGCGCGATCGCGGTCATGGGCGGCCTGGCGCGGGCCTATCTCAGCCGCGGGGCAGGGGTCCTTCCTCGGCGCACCCTCGGGATCTTCTGGCTCGGATTCGCCGCAGGGATCCTGATCAAGGGGCCTCTGGTCCTGATGTTCGCGGGCCTGACCGCCGCGGTTCTATCATATCGGGAACGCTCGGCCCGGTGGCTTCTCACCCTCAAGCCGAAGATCGGGCTCGTCGCGACCCTGGTCATCGTGCTGCCCTGGTTCGTCGCCATCGCCATCAAGAGCGGCGGCGCCTTCTATTCGGCCTCGGTCGGGCACGACATGCTCGGCAAGGTAGGGACGGCGCAGACGTACCACTGGGCGCCGCCCGGCTTCTATCTGCTCTCGTTCTTCGCCACCTTCTGGCCCGGGGCGATCTTCGCCGCCATCGCGGTGCCGTTCGCCTGGATCCATCGCCGGGAGGAGCCGATCGCCTTCGCTCTCGCTTGGATCGTTCCATCCTGGCTCGTGTTCGAGCTCGTACCGACCAAGCTGCCGCACTACACCATGCCGCTGCTGCCCGCGGTCGCGATCATCACCATCATGGCGATCTTCCGTCACTTCGTAGGACCTCACCGTCCGGCCGCGAAACTCGCCACGGTTCTGATCCCGTTCATCCCCGTCGGACTGACGGTCGGCCTCTCGGCCGTGGCCTGGACGTTCGACGGGGCGCTTCCCTATCGCGGCCTTCCGTTCATGATTGCCTCGTCGCTGGTGGCGCTCTACGGCTGGCGGCTCTTCGTGACCGCCAAGGTCGTGCCGAGCCTCTGGGCGGGTTTCGTTGCGGCGATCTTTCTCTCCATCGGGGTGTTCGGCTTCACCCAGCTCGATCTTCGGTCGCTGAAGCTGTCGCCGCGCCTGGCGGAGGTTGCCCGCAACCTGTCGTGCGAGAATCCCAAGGTCGCCACCCTGGGTTATCGCGAGCCGAGCCTGGTGTTCCTGACCGGAACGGGCTTGGAAATGCTCGAGACAGGCGAGGAGGCGTCTGCCTTCCTCAAGGAAGGCGGCTGCCGCCTTGTCTTCGTCGAAAAGCGCTTCGAAGAGGCCTTCCGGAGCGAAAACGACCGCCTCGGCCAGCAACCGACCCTCTCGACCCGGGTCACCGGTTTCAATATCAACAGCGGGCGTCGGCTCGACATCGGAGCCTATGCGCCCGGCTTCTGAGGCCGGCCCGTCCCGAAGAGGTGGCCCTGAGGCCATGAAGAGATGAACGATACGTCCCCGACGCCGCGCATCAGTGTGGTCGTCCCCGTCAAGAACGAGCACCTGAACGTGCTTCCGCTGATCGAGGAGATCGAGCGGGCCTGTGAGCCCCTTGCTCCCTTCGAGGTGATTTATGTGGACGACGGCTCGACGGATGCGACCGCCGGGGAGGTGCTGCGCGCGCGCGCGACGCGGCCCTGGCTCCGGTTGGTCAGGCATGAGGCGAGCTGCGGCCAGAGCGCGGCGGTCCGTACGGGGGTTCATGCCGCGCGGGCTCCCATTGTCGTGACGCTCGATGGCGATGGGCAGAACGACCCGGCCTTCATCCCGCAGCTTGTGGCCGCGCTCGACGACCCGGCGACAGCCCTTGCGGCAGGGCAGCGCGTCGGCCGCAAGGACGGCCCTTACAAGAAGTGGCAGTCCCGGATCGCCAACGGGGTCCGGGGGAAGATCCTCAAGGACGGGACACGGGATACCGGCTGCGGCCTAAAGGCCTTCCGGCGCGACGTTTATCTCCGCCTGCCTTACTTCGATGCACTCCACCGTTTCATGCCGGCCCTGATCAAGCGGGAGGGCTATGCCATCGCCCACGTGGACGTGGTCGATCGCCCCCGCCACGCAGGGCGGTCGAACTACGGCCTGTTCGACCGCCTATGGGTCGGGATCCTTGACCTCGCGGGCGTCTGGTGGCTGATCCGCCGCCGGCGCCGTGTGCCGGTCGCCCAGGAAATCAAGTAATCCAGGAGACCGCCCGATGCTGATGCGGCTGTCGCATGACCTCGGCCTCTATTTCTATGACATCGTCGTGGCCCGCTTCGACCTGTGGGCCGCCTTCGGCGTCGTCGCCCAGCTCGTCTTCGGGGCTCGATTCCTCGTGCAGTGGATCGCGAGCGAGAAGGCCGAGCGCAGCGTGGTGCCGGTGGGGTTCTGGTTCCTGTCGATCGCCGGCGGGCTGATGACCCTGGTCTACGGGTTCGCCCGGCGGGACATCGTGATCATCGTGGGTCAGGCCCTGTCGATCTTCATCTATGTGCGCAACCTAATGCTCATCGCGAAAGAGGTCAGGTCGAAAAAGGCCCAGACGGCGATCGAGGGCATGGAGGGGTAGAGACACACCACCCCTCCTAGGGTTCGGGTCGGGCCTAGGCCGCCTTGGCGTCGGCCTCGCGCAGCCGGGCGAAGCCGGCGTCGAGGTCCCGCTTGAGATCGTCGAGATCCTCCAGGCCGATGTGGAAGCGCAACGCATGCCCGCCCGGGTTCCACTTCGTCGCCGTTCGGTAGGTGGCGCAGTCGAACGGGATGACGAGGCTCTCGAAGCCGCCCCAGGAATAACCCATGCCGAAGAGGCCCAGACCGTCGAGCATCGCGGCGAGCGCCCGATCGGAGCAGGGCTTCAGGATGATGGAGAAGAGGCCCGACGAGCCCTTGAAGTCACGCTTCCAGATCTCGTGGCCCGGGAAGGTCTCGAGCGCCGGGTGCAGGACCTGCGCGACCTCCGGCCGGCCGGCGAGCCACTGGGCCATCTCAAGCGCCTGCTTCTCGTGCTCGCGAAGCCGCAGGGCCATGGTGCGAAGGCCGCGCAGGCCGAGGAACACGTCCTCCGGACCCGGGCACATGGCGAAGGCGTCATAAGCGTCGCGCAGGGCCTTGAAGCAGCGCTGGTTGGCGGAGACCAGGCCGAGCAGCAGGTCGGAGCCGCCGCTCAGATACTTCGTGCCCGCCTCGATGGCGATGTCGACGCCGCGCTCGTGCGGCGGGAAGAGCAGGGGGGTTGCCCAGGTGTTGTCCATGACCACCACCGCCCCATGGCGATGCGCCACTTCAGCGATGGCCGGGATGTCCTGCATCTCAAGGGACTGGGAGCCCGGCGCTTCCGTAAAGACAACGGTCGTGTTGGGGCGGATCAGCGCCTCGATGTCGGCCCCCACCTCCGGGTCGTAATAGGTGGTTTCCACACCAAATTTTCTCAGCATTCCGTCGCAGAAGATCCGGGTCGGACGATAGACCGAATCCGTCATCAGGAGGTGGTCGCCAGCCTTGAGGCAGGACATCAGCGCGACGGTGATGGCGGCCAGACCCGAGGGGGCCAGAACTGTCCCAGCGGCACCCGTCAATTCGGTCCATGCGTTCTCGAGGGACTCCGTGGTCGGAGTCCCTTTCGTTCCATAGGAATAACGGCCACGGCGGTGAAGAAGATCGTCGGTCGTGGGATAGAGAACGGTGGAGCCGCGATAGATCGGCGTATTCACGAAGCCGTGCTGCTCGGACGGGTCGCGGCCGGCATGGACAAGACGGGTACGATCGCCCAGGTGATCGGGCTTGGAGGCAAATTTGGACATTGGATCAAAGGTCTCGTGACGGGGCTTTGATGTGAGGCCCGGCCGGTCCCGGCGTCAACCCCGTGCGCGTAGGGCATCCATCAACACTTGACCAGTGACCGATCATAAAGTGTGATAGTTGCGAGAACGTTTCGTACATCCTCGCTCGGAACGGTCTGAAAAGGGAACTCGGCTCGGCCGCTGAAGGCAGCCATGCCAAGTGGACACAATGGGAGAATACACAAACATGAAAAAGGCTCTCGTATCGATTGCCTTCGGCCTGACGGCCAGCCTGCTCGCGACGGGCGCCTCCGCGCAAGCGACGCTCAACAGCGTCAAGCAGAAGGGCTTCCTGACCTGCGGCTCGAACACCGGCCTCGCCGGCTTCGGCGTTCCGGACGCCCAGGGCAACTGGACCGGCCTGGACGTCGAGTTCTGCCGCGCCATGGCGGCCGCGATCTTCGATGACCCGACCAAGGTCCGCTTCATTCCGCTTGCCGCCAAGGACCGCTTCACGGCCCTGCAGTCGGGCGAGGTCGACGTTCTGGCCCGCAACTCGACGGCGACCATGTCCCGCGAGACCCAGCTCGGCCTCGACTTCCCGGCCATCAACTACTACGACGGCCAGGGCTTCATGGTCCGCAAGAAGCTCGGCGTGTCCTCGGCCAAGGAGCTGAATGGCGCCTCGATCTGCACGCAGCAGGGCACCACGACGGAGCTGAACCTCGCCGACTACTTCCGTGCCAACAACATGAAGTACGAGGTTGTGGCCTTCGCGACCTCCGACGAGACGTTCAAGGCCTACGATTCCGGCCGCTGCGACGCCTTCACGACCGACGCCTCGGGCCTTTACGCCGAGCGTCTGCGCGCCTCGGCTCCGGACGACCATATCGTCCTGCCCGAGATCATCTCGAAGGAGCCGCTTGGCCCGGCCGTCCGCCACGGCGACAATCAGTGGGGTGACATCGTCAAGTTCACCCACATGGCCATGCTGAACGCCGAGGAGCTCGGCGTCACCAAGGCCAATGTCGAGCAGATGAAGAACTCCGACAACCCGGAGATCAAGCGTCTCCTCGGCACCGAGGGCAAGTTCGGCGAGGCCGTCGGCCTGACGAACGACTGGGCCGTGCGCATCATCAAGCACGTGGGCAACTACGGCGAGAGCTTCGAGCGCAACGTCGGCGAGGGCTCCAAGCTGAAGATCAAGCGCGGCCAGAACGCCCTGTGGACCAAGGGCGGCCTGCAGTACGGCATCCCGATCCGCTAAGCGGAGTGGGGAGGGGCGTCCGGATCCGTCCGGGCGCCCTTTTATCTTCAAGACATTGCCGCCGGCTCATGGCAGCGGATGAGTACCATTTGAAGTCGACGGCTCTTTTCGGCCGTCAGGGGATGAGTTGAGTGCAGACACCATCTGTCAGCCAAGCATCGCCGCCGAAGAGGTCGTTTCTCTACGATCCGAACGTCCGCGGCATTTTTTACCAGACTCTTCTCGTCGTCGTCGTCATTTACCTGTTCTACATGGCGGCCACCAACGCCATCGAGAACCTGCGGCGCGCGAAGATTGCCTCCGGTTTCGGATTCCTTGAGAACACGGCCGGCTTCGACATCAGCCAGACGCTGATCACGTACAGCGCGGCGGGCTCGACCTACGGCGAGGCCTTCGTCGTCGGCCTCCTCAACACCCTGGTGGTTTCGGCCATCGGCATAGTGTTTGCCACGATCCTGGGCTTCCTCGTCGGCATCGCCCGGCTCTCGAGCAACTGGATGGTCCGCAAGGTCTCGATGGTCTATGTCGAGCTCCTGCGCAACATCCCGCTGCTCCTGCAACTGCTGTTTTGGTACATCGCGGTGCTCGGCCCGCTGCCGCAGCCGCGCAACTCGGTGGAGATGGGCGCCGGGTTCTTCCTCAATTCCCGCGGCCTCTTCATGCCGCGCCCGATTTACGCGTCGGACATCTGGGTGCTCCTGACCGCGCTCGCCGTCGGCGTGGTCGGCTCGCTCGCCTTCCGCACGTGGGCCCGCAGGCAGCAGGCTCAGACAGGGCGTCAGTACCCTGTCGGGCTCGTGACGCTCGGCCTCGTTCTCGGGCTACCCGTCGTCGTCTGGCTCGTCCTGGCCGTTGCGGGAGCGAACCCGATCAGCTTCGACATGCCCAGGAAGGGGACCTTCAACCTTCAGGGCGGCATGCAGATTCTCCCTGAGTTCGTGGCGCTGCTGATTGGTCTCGTGACCTACACGGCGGCCTTCATCGCCGAGGTCGTCCGCGCCGGCATCCTGGCAGTGTCCAAGGGCCAGAGCGAAGCGGCCGGCTCCCTCGGCTTGCGGCCGGGCCAGACCCTGCGGCTCGTGGTGATCCCGCAGGCCATGCGCGTGATCGTTCCGCCCCTGACGAGCCAGTATCTCAACCTGACGAAGAACTCCTCGCTCGCCGTAGCGATCGGATATCCCGACCTCGTGCAGGTCTTCATGGGAACGGTGCTGAACCAGACCGGTCAGGCCATCGAGGTGGTCGTGATCACCATGGGCGTCTACCTGACCATCAGCCTGCTGACCTCCTTCGTCATGAACATCTACAACCGCCGCGTGGCGATCGTCGAACGGTAGGATCCGTCATGAGCACTGTCGTCGACACCTTCCGCTTCGTCCGCAACCAGCAGGTCGAGGCGCTGCCGCCGCCGAATCTGGCGCGCGGTCCCATCGCCTGGATCCGGGAGAACCTGTTCTCGGGTCCGTTCAACACGATCCTGACGCTTGTCGTCCTGTACCTGCTCTACGTCATCATCCCGCCTATCGTGGACTTCATGTTCGTGAACGCCGTATGGACGGGCACCGACCGGGATGCGTGCCGGGCGGAGACGGCCGGGCATCCGGTCGGGGCGTGCTGGGCCTTCGTGATCGATAAGATCAACTACTTCGTCTACGGCTCCTATCCGGTGACGGAGCGTTGGCGCGTGAACATCTTCTTCGCGCTCCTGGCGTTGGGAGTGGCCTGGCTCCTGTGGCTTCGGGCGCCGCGGCGCGACCTGGGCGCGATCTACTTCTTCTGGCTGTTCCCGATCCTGTCCTACATCCTGCTGACCGGCGGCGACGCCGACTTCAGCAATGGGTTCTGGCTCGGCTTCATTGTTCTCAGTGTCCTCATCGTGGCCGGGTTCGGGATGGCGGCACGCTTCCTCGGCGCGCCGATCCGGCCGGCGGTGATCATCGGCGTCGGCATCGTCGCGGTGATCGGCATCACCTTGGCGCTGCTGGAGGCCGACTGGGGGCTGCAGCCGGTGCCGACCGCTCTCTGGGGCGGCATCCTCGTGACCCTGCTGGTTGCGACGGTGGGCATCGTCTTTTCGCTGCCCTTCGGCATCCTTCTGGCTCTAGGGCGTCGGTCGAAGCTGCCCATCGTGCGGCTGGCGTCGGTGATCTTCATCGAGTTCGTGCGCGGCGTGCCGCTCATCACGGTGCTGATCATGGCGAACACGATGCTGCCGCTCTTCCTGCCGGGGGACATGACCGTGGATCGCCTCGCGCGGCCGCTCATCGGCGTCGCCTTCTTCGCCTCCGCCTACATGGCCGAGGTGGTGCGCGGCGGCCTTCAGGCCATGCCGAAGGGACAGTACGAAGGCGCGATGTCCCTGGGTCTCAACTATCCGCAGATGATGATCCTCATCATCCTGCCGCAGGCGCTGCGGATCGTGATCCCGGGCATCGTCAACACCTTCATCGGATTGTTCAAGGATACGTCGCTGGTGGCGATCGTGGGCATCTTCGATCTGATTAAGACGATCGAGGCCTCCCGCATCGACCCGAACTGGGCGGCGCCGACCATCAGCTACACGGGCTATGCGTTCGCGGCCTTGTTCTACTTCGTCTTCTGCTGGGGCATGTCGCGCTACTCCCTCGGGGTCGAGCGGCGTCTCGCGACCGGTCACAAACACTAACAGGCATGGCAAGCACAATGACAGCTCAACACCTTCCGACTGCCGCCGTCGATCCCCGGGCAGAGGCCGCCGTCCAGATGATCGGCGTGCACAAGTGGTACGGCGAGTTCCACGTGCTCCGGGACATCAACCTGAACGTCCGGCGCGGCGAGCGCATCGTGATCTGCGGGCCGTCCGGCTCGGGCAAGTCCACCATGATCCGCTGCATCAACCGGCTGGAGGAGCACCAGAAGGGCCGCATCATCGTCGACGGGACGGAACTGACCAACGACCTGAAGCGCATCGACGAGGTGCGCCGCGACGTCGGCATGGTGTTCCAGCACTTCAACCTCTTCCCGCACCTCACGATCCTGGAGAACTGCACGCTCGCGCCGATCTGGGTGAAGAAGATGCCCAAGAAGGAAGCGGAAGAGGTGGCCATGAAGTACCTGACCCGGGTCAAGATTCCGGAACAGGCCAACAAGTACCCGGGCCAGCTTTCCGGCGGTCAGCAGCAGCGCGTGGCGATCGCCCGCTCCCTGTGCATGAACCCGAAGATCATGCTCTTCGACGAGCCGACCTCGGCTCTCGACCCGGAAATGGTGAAGGAGGTGCTCGACACCATGGTCGGCCTTGCCGAAGAGGGCATGACCATGCTCTGCGTGACCCACGAAATGGGCTTCGCCCGCCAAGTGGCCGACCGGGTCATCTTCATGGATTACGGGCAGATCGTCGAGATGAACACGCCGGACGAGTTCTTCAAGAACCCGCAGCATGAGCGCACCAGGCTCTTCCTGTCCCAGATCCTGCACTGACCGTCGGCAGGGTGACGAAACAAAAAGGCCTCGGGACATCCCGAAGCCTTTTTCGTTGACGGCTGACGGCACAGCCAGCGATACGGTGCGGCGAGCTAAATCTTCACGGAAGGCCCTGTCTCGACGGGAAGGTCGTCCCGTCCGCCCCACTCGGCCCAGGACCCGTCATAGATGGCGGCGGCCGGATGACCGGCCGTTTCCAAGGCGAGCGACAGGATGGCCGCCGAGACGCCCGAGCCGCAGCTCGTGATGACGGGACGGCCCGGGTCGACGCCGGCCTCCTCGAGAGCCTGGTCGATGGTGGCCTTGTCCTTCAGACGGCCATTCTCGATGAGCTGCGCGAAGGGGAGATTGTGGCTCTTCGGCATGTGTCCTGACCTCAATCCTGGCCGCGGCTCCGGCGCCTCGCCCCTGAAGCGGTCCGCGGGCCTCGCATCCAACACCTGCACTGTATCCGACCGGATCGCTTCCTGTACATCCGAGACGTCGGCGACTGCCCGCCGGTCGAAGGAAGCATTGAACACCCGCGGCAGACGGGCGCGGCCCGCGCCCGTCTCGACGGGACGCCCCTCGGCCTTCCAGGCCGGGAAGCCGCCCTCGAGGATGGAGACGTTGCGGGCGCCGAACACCTGGAAGGTCCAGCGCACCCGCGGCGCGGCAAACAGGCCCAGCCCATCGTAGACCACGATGGTCATGTCCTCGGAAATTCCCATGGCCCCGACGGCTTGGGCGAATTCCTCGGGCGTGGGCAGCATATGAGGCAGGGGCGACGAGCGGTCCTTGACCGTGTCGAGATCGAACCGCACGGCGCCCGGGATATGGCCTTCGAGATACTCTGCCTCGGGATTTCGGTTTTGGGCCGGAAGGTACCAGGAGCCGTCGATCACGACGAGGTTCGGATCGCTCAGGTGCTCCTGGAGCCAGGCGGTGGAGACGAAGGGCTGCGGCATCGGGAGGTTCCTCGGGGTTCAGGGCTCAATCGACCAGGGACATGCGCACGCGGCGGTTCTGCTTCCCCTTCTTTTCGATGTCGGTGATGAGGACGGTTCCGATCTCGGCCGTGCGTCGGACGTGGGTTCCTCCGCAGGGCTGAAGGTCGATGCCCTCGATCTCGACGAGGCGCACGCGGCCGGAGCCGCGCGGCGGCTTGACCGACATGGTCTTCACCAGCCCGGGATTGGCGTCGAGCTCCTCGTCGGTGATCCAGCGTTCCGTGACGGGTGCGTCGCGGGCGATCAGGGCGTTGAGCTTCTCCGTGATCTCAGCCTTGTCGAGCCCCCCATCCGGAATGTCGAAGTCGAGGCGCCCGTCGCCCTCGCCGATGGCGCCGCCGGTGACCGGATAGGGGAGGACGACGCTGAGCAGGTGCAACGCTGTATGGACCCGCATGCGCCGGAAGCGCCGCGCCCAGTCGAGCTGGAGGTCCACCGTCTCGCCCTCGGCGAGGCTGGATGCGGCCTCGGTTCCGACGAGGTGCACCACCTGGGACTTGTCGGCCCCGTAGACGGTATCGGTCACCGGAATCCGGTCGCCGTTCTGGCGGAGCAACGCGCCGACATCGCCCGGCTGCCCGCCGCCGCGGGCATAGAACACGGTCCGATCGAGGATGACGCCGCCTTCCGGTGTGATGCCGATCACCGTCGCCGGAGAAGAGGTGAGGTAGGCATCGTCGCGAAACAGGAGCGTGGTGGCTGACATCGTCTTGTCCATGAAGAATGAGGGTGAAGCGGACCAGGGGCCTCGGGGATTCGACCGCGATGCTGAAGGCAAGGTAGCGGACGGGTCAAGTTCCGTTCGACCGGCCAGTCATTCGTCGCGCAGGCTGCGGAATGCCGCGAGCGCCCGTTCACGCGCGGGTCCGTGCGGGACGATGGGAGCCGGATAGGTCTCGCCGAGCGTGATGCCGGCGGCGCGCAACTCCCCCGACGTGGCCTCCCAGGGCTTGTGGAGCAGCGAATTCGGAAGCCCGGCCAGCTCCGGCACGTAGGTCCGCACGTAATCGCCGTCCGGATCGAATTTCTCGCCTTGGGTAACGGGGTTGAAGATCCGGTGGAACGGGGCCGAGTCGGGGCCGGAGCCTGCCGTCCACTGCCAGCTGAAAGCATTGTTGGCCGGGTCGGCATCCACCAGCGTGTCCCAGAACCACGCCTCGCCCGCGCGCCAATCGGTCAGGAGGTGCTTGATGAGAAAGGAGGCGGCGATCATCCGCACCCGGTTGTGCATCCAGCCCGTGTGCCAGAGCTGCCGCATACCCGCATCCACGATGGGATAGCCGGTCAGCCCTTTCTGCCATGCTCGCAGCTTCGAGGGCCGCTGCGCCCAGGGGAAGCGGTCGAAGCGGGAATTGTGGTTGGCGTGGGGGAGGTGAGGATGGTCGTGGAGGAGCTGATGGCAGAAGTCCCGCCAGACGAGCTCGGTCAGGAATTTCTCCGCATCGCGGGCCAGCCCCGGCTCTCGTTCCGACTCGGCTTTGATCGCATGCCAGACCTGCTGCGGGCTGATCTCGCCGAAACGGAGATGGGGCGACAGACGGGATGTCCTCTCCATTCCTGGGTGATCGCGGTTCTCGGCGTATCCGGGCAAGGCCGTGTCGATGAAGCTTCCAAGCTTTTTCCGGGCGGCGGCTTCCCCCGGGCGCCAAGCCCGCCGGATCCCGCCCGCCCAGTCCGGTCTCGTGGGTTCGAGTCCGAGATCGGCCAGACTCAAGCCAATGCGCTTGACCGATTCCGGCCAGACGCCTGAGGAAATCCGCTGAGGGGCGGGCAGGGGCGTCGGGATCGCCCGGCTCATGGCCATCCGCGCGTAGGGCGTGAAGACCTGGAAGGGCCTTCCAGACTGATTCTTGATCTCCCACGGCTCGTGGATGAGCCGCCCATTGAAGCTCCGGGCGGTCACGCCCCGCGTCGCAAGATGGGCCTTGATGGCGGAGTCGACTGCGATTTCTGCCGCGGAATAGCGACGGTTCCAATAGATTGCGGTGGCGCCGGTTTCCTGCACGATGCGATCGACGAGGTCGAAAGCTGCTCCATGGAAAAGGCCCAGTTCGCCCCCCAGGGCCTGCAGGGTGCCCCTCAAACCTGCGAGGGAGCCGTGGAGCCACCATCGCGCAGCCCCGCCCAGGGGACGGAAGCCTTCGGACGCTTCGTCCAGGATCGCGAAGCACAGAACCGGGGCCTCGGTCTCGACCGCGGCCGTTAGGGCAGGGTTGTCAGAAAGCCGGAAATCGTCTCGAAACCAGACAAGGACTGGCGAAGCCAAGCTATTCTCCGTCAGTGGCGGGCCGGTCGCCGCATGGGGCAACGCAAGCAAAATCGTCGCGCGGGGCGCTCAAATATGCCGAACCTGGAGAATGATGCCGTCATGGGGAAGGATGGCTCCGGCGGTAGGATTCGAACCTACGACCAACGGATTAACAGTCCGCTGCGCTACCGCTGCGCCACGCCGGAATATAGCCACACCTTAAGGGAAAGCGCGGTCTGCTTCCCTCCGGCCGGGGCGATCTGGCGAACCAGATGCCGCAGCGGCCTGCGGTGGGGAGGCATATAACGGGGGCCTCGGACGGTTGCAAGCCCCTTGATCGTGACTCATGACGTAAAAAGGGGCGTTGCTCTTTGGGTGCACGCTCTGCTATGGAGCACCCGTCGCGTTCGCGGCACGCCCCGGATGGCCTCGTGGCGGAGTGGTTACGCAGAGGACTGCAAATCCTTGCACCCCGGTTCGATTCCGGGCGAGGCCTCCAACTTTTTCATCTGAGGCAATCCATGGTCGATTTCACGCAGGCGCGTCGTATGATGGTTGATAGCCAGCTGCGAACGTTCGATGTGAACGACATCCCGCTGCTGGACGCCATGGATTCGGTTCCGCGCGAGCGCTTCGTGCTCCCGGGCCGGGAAGAGCTGGCCTATATCGACCAGGACATCCCCGTCAGCCTCGGCGTCGAGCGCCGCTACATGCTCTCTCCCATGATCATGGCGCGCATGATCCAGTCCCTCGGGATCGAGGTCGGCGAGCGCGTGCTCGATGTGGCGTGCGGACGTGGCTATTCCTCCGCCGTGCTCGCCAAGCTCGGTGCGCGGGTCACGGCCCTCGAATCCGAGGAGCCCCTCGCCCAGACGGCCATGGAGTGCCTGGCGGCAGCCGGCGTGAACAATGTTTCGGTCAATTATGGTCCGCTGGATCAGGGCTTTGCCGGAAATGCGCCCTATGACGCCATCCTCGTGAACGGCGCCGTCGAGACCCGTCCTGACGGGCTGCTCGCGCAACTCGCGGAAGGCGGGCGTCTCATCTGCGTGAAGGGCCGCGGCCGTGCCGCACGCGCGACCCTCTACGTCCGCTCCGGCGACACCTTCGGCGAGCGCAGCCTGTTCGATGCAGCTGCCCCCCTGCTCGCCGCCTTCCAGACCAAGCCAGGCTTCACCTTCTGAGGCGCCGCCGGTGGTGTCGCTTTTTTGCGCCACCCACCGATAATCGCTACGAAGCGCCGCAGAGGTGGATTGCCGACTCGTACCCCATGGGTATTGTTTCGCTTTGAGTCGGGATCGATTAGAAAATTTACAGGTCGGACTGCGGGCAATCCGCGTGAGCCGACGGGCAGGTGGGCGTGAACGATAGTCAGTTCCTTAAAAAGTACCGCACACTTTTCGGCGTCATGGCGTCCGCGTTCGTGCTCGCGGGCGCATCCGGCGTCTCCGCCGAAACTCTCGAAAGCGCCCTGGCCCGCGCCTACGGCAACAACCCGACCCTGAACGCCCAACGTGCCAGCGTCCGCGCCACGGACGAGAACGTCGCCCGCGCCAAATCTGGCTACCGGCCGACCGTCAATGCCTCCGCCGACGTGGGGCGCACCTTCACGGACGTGACCCGCCCGGGCGGGCAGGGTGGCATCAACCGGCTCACCCCGCGCGGCGTCGGCGTGGAGGTCGAGCAGAGCATCTTCAACGGGTTTCGCACCGAGAACTCCGTGCGCCAGGCCGAGTCGTCGGTCTTCGGCGCCCGCGAGAACCTCAGCAACAACGAACAGAACATCCTGTCGGACGCGGCAACCGCCTATATGGACGTGCTGCGCGACACCGCGATCCTCGACCTGCGCCGCAACAACGTCGAGGTCATCGACGAGCAGCTGCGCCAGACCCGTGACCGCTTCAACGTCGGCGAGGTGACCCGCACCGACGTCGCCCAGGCCGAGTCCCGTCTCGCCCTCGCCCGTTCGCAGGCCAGCGCCGCGGAATCGCAGCTGCGCGCCAGCATCGCGACTTATCGCCAGGTGGTCGGCGTCGAGCCCCGCCAGCTGGCGCCCGGCCGACCCCTCGACAAGCTTCTGCCCCGCAATGTGGACGCTGCCCTCCGGGTTGCGCTGAACGAGCACCCGGCCATCAAGGCGGCCCAGCACGGCGTCGACGTGGCCGAGCTGCAGGTTCGCATCGAGCAGGGCGCTCTCGCGCCGCAGGTCGGCGTACGGGGTGCGGTCGCGCAGCGCTACGACAACCAGGTCGAAGGCGACCGGGCTCTTTCGGCCTCCGTCGTCGCTCAGCTGACCGTTCCGATCTACGACGGCGGGCAGGCCTATGCCAGCACCCGCCAGGCCAAGGAAACGGCCGGCCAGCGTCGCCTGGAGGCCGATTCCATCCGTGACCAGGTCCGGGCCTTCGTGATCACCTCCTGGGGCCAGCTCGAAGCGGCCCGCGCCCAGATCATCGCCTCGCAGGCGCAGGTGGATGCCGCCGAAACCGCCCTGAACGGCGTCCGCGAAGAGGCACGCGTCGGTCAGCGGACCACCCTGGACGTCCTGAACGCCCAGCAGGAGCTCCTGGAAGCCCGCGTGAACCTCATCACGGCCCAGCGTGACCGGGTGGTAGCTTCTTATCTGGTCGCCCAGTCCATGGGCCGCCTGAACTCTCGCGCTCTCGGCCTCTCGGTCAACCACTACAGCCCGAAGATCCACTTCGATCAGGTCAAGGATCTCTGGGGTGGTCTGACCACCCCCGACGGCCGCTGAAAATTGCCGGGCGCAACGTGGTCGTCGCGCCCGGTTTCCCTTGCGTCTCTGCCCCCGCGTGAAATACTTAAGACATTCGAAAGAATGTGATTCTTAAACTCAATAATGAGTGCGGCGGGGCAGGCTATGGCATCAGTAAGCGCGAAGTTAAACGAACCATCGATGGAAGAAATACTGGCTTCCATCCGGCGCATCATTGCAGATGACCAGGAGACCCTGCAGATCGTACAGAGCCAGGCTCCGGCGAGCGAGACGTCCCCGCTTCGGAACGTTCTGGACCTGACGGAGCAGCATGTCGCGGCCGAGGTGATGGCAGCGCTGCCTGAGCACGAGCCGGTCGATTTCACCTCCTATCCGGACGAGGACGAGTACGTGGAGGAAAGCCCCGTGATCGACTTTCCGGCGCCGATCAGGGCCGAACAGCCCGCTCAGCCGTCACCGGTCCCGCCCGCCGCGATGCAACCCAAAGCCGCACGGATGGCTCCGGCCGAGGAGACGCTCCTGTCCGGTGCGACCGAGACCTCCATCGGCAATGCGTTCACGAGGCTCGATTCGACCCTTGCGCAGAGCACTCCGAAGACTCTCGAGGATCTCGCCAAGGAGATGCTGCGTCCGATGCTGAAAACGTGGCTCGACGACAACCTCCCGCCCCTGGTCGAGCGTCTCGTTCAGGCCGAAATCGAGCGCGTCACCCGCTTGCGGCGCTGAGTTTCTTTTCCTTCGGTTGACTTCCCCGCATCGGTCCGGTTTGTAGCCGTCTTGCTTGCGCTTTGCGCGCCAACTTGCCGGACCTGACCCATGATGGACAAGACGTTCGATCCCGCCGCCGTCGAGGCGCGCATTTCCACCCGTTGGGAGGAAGCCGAGGCCTTCAAAGCCGGGCGGCAGGACCGGAAGAACGCGGACCCCTACACGATCGTCATCCCGCCACCGAACGTGACGGGCTCGCTCCACATGGGGCACGCGCTCAACAATACGATCCAGGACATTCTCTGCCGCTTCGAGCGCATGCGCGGTCGCGACGTGCTCTGGCAGCCCGGCATGGATCATGCCGGCATCGCGACCCAGATGGTGGTCGAGCGGCAGCTCATGGAGCAGCAGATCCATCGGCGTCAGCTCGGCCGTGAGGAGTTCGTCAGGCGGGTCTGGGCCTGGAAGGAGGAGTCGGGCGGCAAGATCAAATCCCAGCTCCAGCGCCTCGGCGCGTCCTGCGACTGGTCGCGCGAACGCTTCACCATGGACGAGGGCCTGTCGCGGGCCGTGCTGAAGGTCTTCGTCGACCTCTACAAGCAGGGCCTCATGTACAAGGACAAGCGCCTTGTGAACTGGGACCCGAAGTTCCAGACCGCGATCTCGGACCTTGAGGTGCAGCAGGTCGAGGTGAAGGGCAGCCTCTGGCACATCCGCTATCCCATCGAAGGCGAGACCGACCGCTTCATCGCGGTCGCCACCACCCGTCCCGAGACGATGCTCGGCGACGTGGCCGTCGCCGTGCATCCCGAGGACGAGCGCTATCGCGACCTGATCGGCAAGTTCGCGATCCTGCCGCTCGTCGGCCGCCGCATCCCGATCGTCGCCGACGAGTACTCGGATCCCGAGAAGGGCACCGGCGCGGTCAAGATCACCCCGGCGCACGACTTCAACGACTTCGACGTCGGCAAGCGTCACAAGCTGTCCCTCATCAACATCCTCGGCCCCGAGGCGGAAATGCAGCTGGCCGGCAACGAGGCTTTCCTCGCCGGGCTGCCCTCCACGGGCGAGCTTGAGGCGGTGCTGGCGCTGCACGGTGCCGACCGGGCCGACGCGCGCAAGCGCATCGTCGCGCTGCTGGAGGAGAAGGGCTTCCTCGTTCAGATCGAGCCTCACACCCACATGGTGCCGCACGGCGACCGCTCCGGCGTCGTCATCGAGCCTTACCTGACGGACCAGTGGTACGTGAACGTGAAGCCGCTCGCCGAGCGGGCTCTCGCGGCCGTGCGCAACGGGCAAACCAAGTTCGTGCCGGAGAACTGGGAGAAGACCTACTTCCAGTGGCTGGAGAACATCGAGCCCTGGTGCGTGTCCCGTCAGCTCTGGTGGGGCCACCAGATCCCGGCCTGGTACGACGACCAGGGCAACGTCTACGTCGCGTTGAGCGAGGAAGAGGCGAAGGCCGAGGCGCGCGCCAAGCACGGCCGCGATGTCGATCTCGTCCGCGACGAGGACGTGCTCGACACCTGGTTCTCGTCCGCCCTGTGGCCGTTCTCGACCCTCGGCTGGCCGGACGATACGCCGGAACTGAAGCGCTACTACCCGACCAACACCCTGGTGACGGGCTTCGACATCATCTTCTTCTGGGTCGCCCGCATGATGATGATGGGCCTGCACTTCATGGAGGAGGTCCCGTTCGACACGGTCTACATCCACGCCCTCGTCCGCGACGAGAAGGGCGCGAAGATGTCGAAGTCGAAGGGGAACGTGATCGATCCCCTCGAGCTGATCGACCAATACGGCGCGGATGCGCTGCGCATGACGCTCTCGGCCATGGCGGCGCAGGGGCGCGACATCAAGCTCAGCGTCCAGCGCGTCGAGGGCTACCGCAACTTCGCGACCAAGATCTGGAATGCGGCGCGCTTTGCGGAGATGAATGGCTGCAAGCGCGTCGAGGGCTTCGATCCGAAGGCCGTGAAGGAGACGCTCAACAAGTGGGCGCTCAGCGAGTGCGCCAAGGCCGTCGACGAGGTCGCGGCCGGCATCCAGGCGTACAAGTTCAACGAGGCCGCGCTCGCAGCCTACCGCTTCGTCTGGAACGTGTTCTGCGACTGGACGCTGGAGCTCGCCAAGCCCGTGCTGCAGGGTGAGGATTCGGCCGCCAAGGACGAGACCCGCGCGACCATCGCGTTCGTGCTCGACGAGATCTGCAAGCTGCTCCACCCCTTCATGCCGTTCCTCACCGAGGAGCTTTGGGACATCAAGGGAGAGGAGGGGCCGAAGCGTCAGGCCATCCTCGCGCTCACCCCGTGGCCGGACCTCAAGCACCTCGTCGATGAAGCCGCCGAAGCCGAGATCGGCTGGGTGGTCGATCTGGTCACCGAAGTGCGCTCCGCCCGCTCCGAAACGAACGTCCCGGCCGGCGCGCAAATCCCGCTTGTCCTCGTCACCCCGTCGGCGGACGTACAGGCGCGCGCCACGCGCTGGGGCGACATCGTCAGGCGCCTCGCGCGCCTGTCGGAGATCACCACGGCCGAGGCTGCGCCGAAGAGCTCGATCCAGCTCCTGATCCGCGGCGAGGTGGCAGCCCTTCCGTTGGAAGGCGTCATCGATCTGGCGGCGGAGCGTGCGCGGCTGGGGAAGGAAATCCAGAAGCTCGAGGTCGAGGTGTCGAAGATCGACGCGAAGCTCGGGAACGCCGATTTCCTCAAGCGCGCCCCGGAAGAGGTCGTCGAGGAGCAGCGCGAGCGCCGTGACGAGGCCCTGTCGCGCAAGGCCAAGATGGAAGAGGCACTCTCGCGCCTTACGGCCGCCTGAGGCCGCGAAGGCGCGTCTTCTCTCCTCCTGCGGGAGGACGGGGCGAGGGTGGCGTCCCGTATGTCATTCCCGGCCGGAGCGCAGCGGAGGGGAAGGGAATCGACTGGCGCGACCCTCACCTCTCCCGATGGGAGAGGTCGACGCGCGTCAGCGCGGCGGGTGAGGGGTTGCGCCCTCTCCGGATGAGACCCTGACCCCTCACCCTCGCTGCGCTCGACCTCTCCCTCGAGGGAGAGGTGGGCGGCGGCTGCGTTTTTGTTCTCACTTTGTTCTTGACAGTCCGCTCAAGCTAGGCTATATCGTGCTGGTCCGGTCCACCGAGGGGCGCGCTCGCGAGGCGTCGTGATCTGTGGGACCGGACACGGTCCCGTGGGTGCGGTCACGCAGCTGCACTCGGCGGGAGGCCCAGGCACCAGCCTCGGGACCGGAGCCGGTCGCAGACCCGGCCGCCCATGGGGCGGCGTCCGTCTGCGGCGCCTCTCGGACCAGCGCCGCCTGTCCGCCTGAAAAGAACCGTGCGCGAGGGGCCATCCGGCCCTTCCATCCACCACCACCCTTTCGAGCCGGATCGCCTCTCGCGCCCCCTCGACTGCCACAAGGCTCGGCGCCACTTGGCCCCGGGCCCGCAGGCGCACGCTCTTTGTCATGTCCATGTTCAGCAGTTTGTGGCGAAGCAGGAGTTTCCGCGTCAATCGCCGGCATAAGACGGCGCTGGCGGCGCCGGCGTTCTAGCCGCCGATCACGAAGTCCGCGACCAGCTTCACGTTCAGCACCACGATCACGGCCGCGATGACCGCTGCGAAAGCGGTCAGCCAGAGCGGCGCCACGAGCGCGCCCATCTTGGCCTTCGAGGCTGTCATGGTGACGAGCGGGATGACCGCGAACGGGAGCTGGAGGCTGAGCACGACCTGGCTGAGGATCAGCAGGCGCGCGGTGCCGCTCTCGCCATAGGCGACCGTCACCACCGCCGCCGGGATGATCGCGAGACCACGGGTGATCAGGCGTCGCGCCCAGGGCGGCATGCGGAAGTTGATGAAGCCCTCCATGACGATCTGGCCGGCCATGGTGGCCGTGACCGTCGAATTGAGGCCGCAGCAGAGCAGGGCGATGCCGAAGAGCGTCGGCGCGATGGCGGCGCCGAGCAGAGGCTGCAACAGGGTATGTGCCTCCCCGATCTCGGCGATTTCCGTCCGTCCCGTATGATGGAAGGCCGCCGCCGCCAGGATGAGCAGCGAGGCATTGATGGTGAGCGCGAACATCAGCGCGACGGTCGAGTCGATCGTGGCGTAGCGCAGCGCCTCGCGCCGTTCCGGCAGCGTCTCCCCATAGGCGCGGGTCTGCACGATGCCGGAATGGAGATAGAGATTGTGCGGCATGACCGTGGCGCCGAGAATGCCGAGGGCCAGGTAGAGCATGTCGGGGTTGCTGACGATCTCCGTGGTCGGCGCGAACCCGCGGATGACTCCGGCCCAGTCGGGGTCGGCCAGGGCGATCTGGATCCCGAAGCACACGGCGATCACACCCAGGAGGGTGATGACGAAGGCCTCGATCCAGCGGAAGCCCAGGTTCTGAAGGTAGAGAATCAGGAACACGTCGAGCGCCGTGATGACCACGCCGATCTCGAGCGGGAGGCCGAACAGGAGGTTGAGGCCGATGGCGGTGCCGATCACCTCGGCGAGGTCGGTCGCGCAGATGGCGAGCTCCGCCAGAGCCCAGAGAACCCAGGAGACGGGGCGCGGATAGGCGTCGCGGCAGGCCTGCGCCAGGTCCCGTCCCGTGGCGATCGCCAGGCGGGCGCAGAGAGCCTGGAGGATGATGGCCATGACGTTGGAGATCAGGGCCACGGACAGGAGCGCGTAGCCGTATTTCGAGCCGCCTGCGAGCGAGGTGGCCCAGTTGCCCGGGTCCATATAGCCGACCGCCACCAGATACCCCGGTCCGAGAAAGGCGGCCATGCGGCGCCATTTCGACCCTGGCCTGACGCTGATGGTGCGGCTCACCTCCGGCAGGGACAGGGTCGTCCGGGCGTTGCGCCATCCGGCTTCAGGGGCAGGGGGAGGTGGGGTCAGGGCGTCCATGGCTCTTCTGCAGTTGCAATCCATTTGCAAGTAGAAGCTAGCGCTCTCCTTCGCGGTTCGCAAGGGGGTGATGTGGATACTCTCCCTTGCCGCCGTCCGGTCACCCGAAAGAGAAGAGGCGGCTGGTGCCAGGAGACTTTGGACGCTCCTTGCAGGATCAAGGGTGACAAGACGCGCCGGTTTTGCTCTAGCTGGTCGGCAAATGGGCCGAACGGCTCCGGACGAGGGAATGGAACGTGCTTGAGTCTGTCCTGATCGCCAACCGCGGCGAGATCGCCTGCCGCATCATTCGCACCGCGAAACGGCTCGGAATGCGCACGATCGCGGTCTATTCCGCGGCGGATGCCGACGCGCTCTTCGTCCGGATGGCCGACGAGGCCCATCTCATCGGTCCGGCGCCCGCCCGCGAGAGCTATCTGCGGATCGACAGGATCCTGGAAGTCGCGAAGGCGACCGGAGCCGCCTGCATCCATCCGGGCTACGGCTTCCTGTCCGAGCGGGCCGAGTTCGCCGAAGCCTGTGCCGAGAACGGGATCGTCTTCGTCGGCCCTCCGGCGGCCGCTATCAAGGCCATGGGCCTCAAGGATGCCGCCAAGGCGCTCGTCCAGCAGGCCGGCGTGCCGGTCGTGCCGGGCTACCACGGCTCCAAGCAGGACCCGGACTTCCTGCGCCAGAAGGCCTATGAGATCGGCTATCCGGTGCTCATCAAGGCGGTAGCGGGCGGCGGCGGCAAGGGCATGCGCCGCGTCGAGAAAGCAGCGGATTTCGACGCCGCGCTCGAGAGCGCCCAGCGCGAAGCGCAAAACGCCTTCGGCGATCCGCGGGTGCTGGTGGAGAAATACATCCTCGCCCCGCGCCACATCGAGATCCAGGTCTTCGCCGACCAGGAAGGCAACGTGGTGCACCTCTTCGAGCGCGACTGCTCGCTCCAGCGTCGCCACCAGAAGGTGATCGAGGAGGCGCCCGCGCCCGGCATGCCGCCCGAGATGCGCGAGATCATGGGCAAGGCCGCCGTCGAGGCGGCCCGCGCAGTCGGTTACGTCGGCGCGGGCACCGTCGAGTTCATCGCGGATGGACGCGAGGGGCTGCGGCCCGACCGGTTCTACTTCATGGAGATGAACACGCGCCTTCAGGTCGAGCACCCGGTCACCGAGGCGATCACCGGCCTCGACCTCGTCGAGCTGCAGTTCCGCGTCGCTTCCGGCGAGTGGCTGCCGTTTAACCAGGACGATCTGGAAATCCACGGCCATGCGGTCGAGGCGCGCCTCTATGCCGAGGATCCGGAACGGGAATTCCTGCCGTCGACCGGCAAGCTCTGGGCGCTCGACTTTCCGGAAGGCGAGGGGCTTCGCATCGACACCGGCGTGCAGCCGGGCGACGAGGTGACGCCCTATTACGACCCGATGATCGCCAAGGTGATCGCCCACGGCGCGACCCGCCACGAGGCTTTGGCTCAACTGGCAGAGGCGCTCGGCGACACGATCGTCGCCGGACCAAAGACGAACGTCGCCTTTCTGAAGAAGCTCTGCGAGGCGGAAGGATTCAGGGCAGGGCAGTTCGACACCGGCTACATCGACAGGCATCTCGATGCACTCGGCGCAATGCCGAAGGCGGCAGACCCGGAATCGGTTCGCCTCGGCGTCCTGAGGCTGCTCGAGCAGGATTTCGACACACGCCAGTACAGAACGACGGTGCATGGCGGCGTCGAGTCTCCCTGGGATGACCATGATGCATTCCAGTTGGCCGGGCAGCGTCGCCAGGGCTTTCCCGTCATGGTGGACGGCGAGCGCGTCGACGTGACCGTCGAATGGCCGGACCCGTGCGCGACGCACACCGCGATGGATGTCGTCGTCCATTGGGCTGACGGCACTTCGCACCTGGTCGGCGACTACATGCAGCGCGACCCGCGCAATTTCGTCGTGACGGACGACGGTGTCATCGTGCTCAACGCCGGCCGGCAGACACGCGTGGCGCTGCATGATCCCTTCGACGTCGATCTCGAACACATGGATGGCGGCGACTCGATCAAGGCACCCATGCACGGCAAGCTCATCGCGCTTTTCGTCAAGCCGGGCGATAGGGTCGAGAAGGGGCAGCGCCTCGCCATCGTCGAAGCCATGAAGATGGAGCACGCCCTCGTGGCCCCGTCCGATGGCGAGGTGGCGGAGATCGCCGCCGAACCGGGCGCCCAGGTGGCGGAAGGCGCACGTCTGATCGTTCTGAAAACGGAGGAGTGACCTGCGGCGCATCGCCTGGTTTCCGGAGCCGCCACCGCATGGTTGAACAATCGCATGTCTCTGCATCTCATCAAGCTCTGCGTCGGCTGCGACTCGATCACAGATCTCGAGGAATGGATCGAGGAGAACCGCTCGCATTACCGCCGCCTCGGACGGGAGTACGAGCAGACGCACACGACGCGCATGGTGCCCAAGCGGATCGACGAACTGCTCGACGGCGGCTCCCTGTTCTGGGTGATCCGCGGGCAGGTTGCGTGCCGGCAGACGCTCCGCGATGTGAGGCCGTTCACCGACGGAGAGGGCATCGGTCGCTGCCACCTGGTGCTCGAGCCGACGATCGTGCCGGTCCAGCCGCGTCCCTACAGGCCGTTTCAGGGCTGGCGCTACCTTACGGTCAAAGACGCACCGCGGGACATCGACGCAAAGGCAGGGGATCTCGCCGTCATGCCGGAAGAGATGCGTCGTGAGCTTGCCGAACTTGGTCTGCTTTAACATAGGTTACTCGGAGGCATCCCATGCGCTTGGTCATTGTTTCGTTCACGTTGCTTGCCGCCGCCCCGGCCCTTGCGAAAGAGTGCCGCATCCCCGACGCGCCGCCCGGCGTGCGCGTTCAGTTGCCGCCTGGATGCGAGAAGGACCGAAGGGGAACGGCAGAAAGGCAGAGCGATGAGCGACTTGCCGGAGGCGAAGCCGGCTTCGTCGATCTCGGCAACGGAACGAAGGTCCGCATCGACGGAAGAGTACGCGCGGAAGTGGGCGTGAGCCGTTAGCCTTTTTCACTAAATGGCCCCTTGGAACCGCACAGCCGCGATTCGCATTTGCTCAGCAGTTCAGTTGAGTGGAGGTGGCGATGCTTCTAGTAGCGTCCGAAGGCCGGCACTGGCGTTATGAAGTTTGCGAGCATGCGGATGGGTATCTCGTCCAGATGCGCGATCTTGCAACGGGTGATCTCGACGAGGAGTTTTCCACCATTTTCCGTACTCTTCCCGTCGCGTTCGCCTACGCCGAGATGTCTGCCGCCTATGAGCGATTCGCCGCCTCCGAAATCGACCAGGAAGAGAATTCTCCCACGGACGACGACCAGATCGAATTCGATATGGAAGCAACAGAGCGTCACTTCATCAATCTGAGCGACCGACTGCACGACGTGGGCATCAACGGCGTGGCCGTCCAGGCTTGGGAGCGAGCAAGCCAGCGCAGCATCATTCGCGTCCTGCATTGATCGTTATCGGGTCGAGCACTGGCAGTTCCTACAGCCTCACGACATGAGGCCTTGGGGGCCGCCGTTTCTTTTGGCCGTTCCTTCGGGCCAAGGCATTCGAAAGCAGCGCATTTACAAGCGCCCGATCCCGGACCACATGTTGGGCCAGGGGATATGTTCATGATGCTGCTTCTCGGGATCGCGCTCGCCGCCCTGCTCTGGTGGCTCGCGAAGGGATATGCCCGGTCGGACAAGGCCGCGGTCACGCAGGCGCTGAAGGTCGTCGGCGGCCTCGCGGCCCTCGGCCTGGCTGCCGTGCTCGGCGCCAAAGGCCGGATCGACATGGCTCTGCTTCTCGGCGGGTTCGGGGCCTGGGCGCTCGGTTGGGGCGCATTGAACCTTCCGGGGCCCTGGCGCCGGATCATTCCTGGCGGGATCCCTCCACGGTCCTCCCGCATCCGCTCCGCGATGATCGAGATGGAGATCGACCATGCCACCGGCCGGATGGAAGGAGCCGTCCTTGCCGGCACCCTGGCGGGCCGGCGGCTATCCAGTCTCGATCATTCGGCCCTGAGGCGCCTCCACGACGAGTGCAGCGCCCTCGATTCCGAAGGGCTCGCGCTTCTAGAGGCTTATCTGGATCGCCGGTTTGCCCGATGGCGTGAAGACGCTCAGGGAGATCGCGACACGCGGACGCGCGTTCACGCGCATGCGGGCGTAATGTCGAAGGATGAGGCCTACCAGATCCTGGGGCTTCAGCCGGGCGCGGGCCTCGACGAGATCCAGAAAGCGTATCGGACGCTGATGAAGAAACTCCATCCCGACCAAGGGGGGACGGCGTACCTGGCCGCCCGCGTAAACCAAGCCAGAGAGACTCTGCTGAGCCGACATCGCTGATACTCCACGCGCGATCCGGTTGCTGGGAAGAGGCGACGGCGCAGGAACGCGCGCCGTCGCAGTGAGGCGATCAGCCTCGGGAGGCGAAGCAGGCGAAGCCGCTCTTCTTGAGGGTCTTGCAGGCGCGCTCTGCCGCACCGGACTCGTCGAAGCCGGAGAAGCGGGCGCGATAGAGGGTGCTGCCGTCCTTCGTCACCTTCTCGGTGAAGGGCGACGCCTTGGCGAGGACGTTGCCGGACTTGGACTTGGCAGCGTCGAGCATGGCCTTGGCCTTCTCCTCGTCGTCGGTGGCGCCGAGCTGGATCACCCAGCCGGTGACGGTGGGGCGCTCGGCCTTCTTCGGCTCTTCAGCCTTGGCAGGCTCCACCTTGGCGGCAGCCGTCTTCACGGGCGCCGGCGCGGAGGCGGGAACGCGCTCCTCGGTCTTGGCCTGGAGAGCAGGGCGCTGAACCGGGGCAGGTGCGGCCTCGGCCGGGAGAGCCGCATAGGCTTGGGTGTTCTGCGGCACCGCATCGGGACCCTTCTGCCAGCGAATGGTCGGGCCTGAGGAGGGCGTCGTCGTGCTGCTGGCACCGGTCGCCGAGGCGACCACCGGGCGCAGGGCATTCAGGTCGAGCGGCTTGCGCTCCGGGATCGGCTGAGGCGCCGGCGCCGAAGGCGTCGTCGTTGCCTGTGGGGTTGCAGAGGCCACCTTGACGGGTGCCTGGACCGGAGCAGGCGCCGGTTCCGGGGTGAGATCGACCGGACGCTTGGCCGGGGCTTCCGCCACCATGGCCGGTGCGCTGCCTTCCACCACCGGAGGGACGGTCCGGTTGCCGGCATAGGCGCGGGGCAGGTGATCCTCAATCAGAGACGCCATCCTCTGATCGCGGGAAGCGCCTGAGCGGCCGCCGAGCACCACGGCCACGACGCTGCGGGTGTCCGTGTTCACGGAGGTCAGCAGGTTGAAGCCGGACAGGCGGGTGTAGCCGGTCTTGATCCCATCGACACCCTCGACCTTGCCGAGGAGCCGGTTATGGCCGCGGATCGTCCTCTGGCCGTACTGGAACGAGCTGGTCGAGAAGTAAGCGAAATATTTCGGGAAGCGATCCTGGACGGCGCGGCCGAGGATCGACAGGTCCCGTGCCGTGGTGATGTTCGGCGGGTCGTGGGGAAGGCCGTGAGGATTGTAGAAGGCGGTCGAGGTCATTCCGAGCTCGCGGGCCTTACGAGTCATCATCTGCGCAAAGGCATCCTCCGACCCGGCGACGTTCTCCGCCACCACGACGGAGACGTCGTTGGCCGAAAGGGTCACCATGGCCTTGATGGCGTCCTCGACTTCGATCGTCGAGCCTGGACGAAGGCCGAGCTTCGTCGGCGGCTGGCTCGCCGCATAGGCGGAGACCGTCAGGGGGCTATCCAGGCGCATGCGGCCGCGTTCGAGCTGCTCGAAGAGCAGGTAGAGCGACATGACCTTCGTGATGGAGGCCGGGATGCGCGGAGCATCGATGTTCTCGCCCTGGAGGACCTTGCCGGTCTTCGAATCGACCACGATCGACGCATAGGGGGGACTGTAGCCTCCGCCCGAGGGCTTCGCCTTGCGACGTGCCGCTTCGGCAGGGGAGGCGAACGCAATGGCGATCGAGGTGGCAATGCCGACGAAAGCCAAGGTCCTGCGACGTCCGACCCAAACTAAATTCATCTTGCAAGATTCCCTGTTTCGTTTGGTCTTCGACCCCAGCGCCGGCCGCTCCTTGTGTGGAGATCGTTGCCGGCGCGACACAGTCCTTGACCGTAATCGGATGCGGTTACGGGGCGGTTAACGGTGGGGCCCTTGTGCGTTGTTTATTGTGCAATGCACAAATTTATTGACATCTATGGTGCACTGCACATATTATCGGTTATCGTTCAGTCGGCAGCATTCTGCTAGTGAAACTCGAGAAAGCCGAGGTCCATGATGATTAACTCGTTCGAACAGTTCCAGAAGTTCGGTCAGAGCAACCTGGATGCCACCATGAAGGCATTCGGTGCCTTCTCGAACAATGCACAGGCAATTGCTGCCGAGTCGGCTGAGTTCGCGCGCAAATCCTTCGAGCACAACACCTCCACGATCGAAAAGCTTTTCGGCGTCCGTACGCTCGACAAGGCGGTCGAGATCCAGACCGACTACGTCAAGGGTGCTTACGACAGCCTCGTCAGCCAGTCCACCAAGCTGGGCGCTCTCTACTCGGCCCTCGCGACCGAGACGTTCAAGCCCTTCGAAGGCGCGCTGACGAAGAAGACCGCCTAAACGGCCGGGATCATCAATTTTCGTGCGAGACGCCCGGCCGATGTGCCGGGCGTTTTGCGTTGGGACGGGTCCACGGGACGACCATGCGCATACACCACCCCCGGGGCCGATGCGACCTGTTCAAGATGTCGCTCTTCAAGTCCGGCCTGCGACGTCCCATCTGGTTGATCTAGCGAACCGGGCAGAGCGACTATACATTTGGAAGTGGTTCGCGGTCGGCATGGTTGAGCAGGCTGCGGCCCGCATACGAACAAAGAGGGTCGGTCGAAACATCATGCGGCGGTTAGCTCAGGGCGGATTGGCCCGATCGGAGCAGGTTTTCATGGCCGGTGCCGGGTCCCAGCCTCCTGGCGGGGGGGACGACGGCGGCCGGTCGAACACGGCCATTATCACAAAAGCCAAGCCGCGGACGAAACGGCCTAACCTGTACCGCGTTCTCCTCTTGAACGATGACTACACCCCCATGGAGTTCGTGGTGCATGTGCTGGAGCGCTTCTTCAACAAGAACCGCGAGGACGCGACCCGGATCATGCTGCATGTGCACCAGAATGGCGTCGGAGAGTGTGGAGTTTTTACCTACGAAGTTGCGGAGACGAAGGTGACCCAGGTGATGGATTTCGCCCGGAAGCATCAGCATCCGCTGCAGTGCGTTATGGAAAAGAATTAGCCGAGACACCGTCTCACAAAGGATAAGCCGTTGCCGAGCTTTTCTCGCAGTCTTGAACAAGCCCTCCATCGAGCCCTCGCTCTCGCAGGCGAGCGCCGCCACGAATATGCGACCCTGGAGCACCTGCTTCTGGCCCTCATCGATGACCAGGACGCGGCAGCCGTCATGCGGGCGTGCAACGTCGATCTCGACGTCCTGCGCCGGAATCTCGTCGAATACGTCGATACCGAACTGGCGAACCTCGTGGCCGACGGGCGGCAGGATTCGAAGCCGACGGCCGGATTCCAGAGGGTCATTCAGCGGGCTGTCATTCACGTGCAGTCCTCGGGCCGCGACGAGGTGACGGGCGCCAACGTGCTCGTGGCCATCTTCGCCGAGCGTGAGAGCCACGCCGCTTACTTCCTGCAGGAGCAGGACATGACCCGTTACGACGCGGTCAACTACATCAGCCACGGCATCGCCAAGCGTCCGGGCCTCTCGGAGGGCCGGACCCCGCGCGGCGCCGAGGAGGAGTCCAACGAGCGTCCGACTCAGGAAGAATCCGAAAGCCGCCCGAAGAAAAAGGGCGATGCGCTCGAGGCTTACTGCGTCAACCTCAACAAGAAGGCGAAGGAAGGCAGGATCGATCCGCTCATCGGCCGCGAGGCCGAGGTGCAGCGTACGATCCAGGTCCTCTGCCGCCGCCAGAAGAACAATCCGCTCCTCGTCGGCGATCCCGGCGTCGGCAAGCCCGCCATCGCCGAGGGGCTCGCCCGCAAGATCGTGCGCGGCGAGGTGCCGGAGGTCCTCAAGGACGCCACCGTCTTCGCCCTCGACATGGGCACGCTGCTCGCCGGCACCCGCTACCGTGGCGACTTCGAGGAGCGCCTGAAGCAGGTGATGAAGGAGATCGAGGCGCATCCGAACGCCATCATGTTCATCGACGAGATCCACACGGTGATCGGCGCCGGCGCCACGTCCGGCGGCGCGATGGACGCATCGAACCTCCTGAAGCCCGCGCTCGCCCAGGGCACCCTGCGCTGCATCGGCTCCACGACCTACAAGGAGTACCGCCAGTACTTCGAGAAGGACCGCGCCCTCGTGCGCCGCTTCCAGAAGATCGACGTGAACGAGCCGTCGGTGCCGGACGCGATCGAGATCGTGAAGGGCCTCAAGCCCTATTTCGAGGAGTTCCACAAGCTCCGTTACACCAACGAGGCCGTGAAGGCCGCGGTGGAGCTCTCGGCCCGCTATATCAACGACCGCAAGCTGCCGGACAAGGCGATCGACGTGATCGACGAGACTGGCGCGTCGCAGATGCTGCTGCCGGAGAACCGCCGCAAGAAGACGATCGGCCTGAAGGAGATCGAGGCGACCATCGCCACGATGGCTCGGATCCCGCCCAAGACCGTCTCGAAGGACGACGCCGAGGTGCTCGCCCATCTCGACGAAACCCTCAAGCGGGTGGTCTACGGCCAGGACAAGGCCATCGAGGCGCTCACCTCGGCGATCAAGCTCGCCCGGGCCGGCCTGCGCGATCCGGAGAAGCCGATCGGCTCCTACCTGTTCGCCGGACCGACCGGCGTCGGCAAGACCGAGGTCGCCCGCCAGCTCGCCACGTCGCTCGGCGTCGAGCTCCTGCGCTTCGACATGTCGGAGTACATGGAGCGCCACACAGTCAGCCGCCTGATCGGCGCGCCTCCCGGCTATGTGGGCTTCGACCAGGGCGGTCTCCTGACCGACGGCATCGACCAGCATCCGCACTGCGTGCTGCTCCTCGACGAGATCGAGAAGGCGCATCCGGACCTGTTCAACATCCTGCTCCAGGTCATGGATCACGGGAAGCTGACGGACCACAACGGCAAGCAGGTCGATTTCCGCAATGTGATCATCATCATGACCACGAATGCCGGCGCCGCCGACATGGCTCGCCCGGCCTATGGCTTCACCCGCACCAAGCGCGAGGGTGACGATACGGAAGCGGTGAACCGGCTGTTCACGCCGGAATTCCGCAACCGCCTCGACGCCATCATCTCCTTCGGCCATCTGCCGAAGGAAGTGGTCCAGAAGGTCGTCGACAAGTTCGTGCTCCAGCTGGAGGCCCAGCTGGCTGACCGGAACGTCACGATCGAGCTCACGGACGAGGCCCGCGACTGGCTGGTCGAGCATGGTTATGACGAGGCCATGGGCGCCCGCCCGATGGGCCGCCTGATCCAGATGACGATCAAGACGCCTCTGGCCGACGACATTCTGTTCGGTCGCCTGAAGGACGGCGGCGCGGTTCGCGTCATCGTCAAGAGCGATGAGATCGGCCTCCAGACCCTCGGGTTCGAATATCCCGAGGGGCCCGTGAAGCCAAAGCCCGAGACGGATGTCGTAAAGGCCAAGAAGAAGCCCCGCGCCAAGTCGAGCGGGACCTCGAAGGCAAAAAAGTCGGTGAAACCGAAGGGACCCGGTGGTAATGGGGGCGGAGGTGTCCGCACCGTTCCGAAGGTTCCGTTGGTGAGAGCATGACCACTGAGCTACACGAAGGCCCACTCGAGACCGCTCCGGCCGTCGCGTCTCCGTCCAAGCTGATCTGGCGCCAGCAGCGCGCGGTCCGCCGCCGCCGCCGCGTCTGGTTCGAAGAGGTGCTGGGCTGGATCCTCGTGCCGCTCATCGTGTTCGGGTGCTACTGGTTCGTCGAGATGGTGCTCAGCGGGATGGGCACCTCGATCGGAGCGATTATCGACGGGCTCAGCAACCTGAGAGCCAACCTCTGACGCTCCGGCGTTTCGACGATTATTGATTGCCCTGCCTCGAACCCGAGGCAGGGCGTTCTTTTTGCCCAAACGCTAAACTAAATGGTTGAATGAAATCGGGCCTCATGTATATTAAACCACATGGTTGAGCAAAATTCCCACTTGGATGCCGTGTTCCACGCTCTGGCCGACCCGACGAGGCGGGCCATGCTCCGCCGTCTGGCTGCGGGAGAACACAGCATCGGCGAGCTGGCGGCTCCTTTTCGAATGTCCTTCGCGGGCGCCTCGAAGCATGTCCGTGCTCTTGAGCATGCGGGTTTGATCCGTCGGGAAGTGAGAGGACGGACCCATGTGTGCCGGCTCGACCCGGCGCCGCTTGCGGCCGCGGACGAGTGGCTGCGCTTCTATGAACGCTTCTGGGCCGAGCGGCTCGACGCCCTCGAGCGGGTTCTCAAGCAGCAGGACGAGGAGCCGAAATGACGGCAGCGACACCCATTCCCGTGCGCATCACGCGGCGCTTTGCGGCGCATCCCGAGAGGGTCTTCGACGCCTTTCTCGATCCGGATCTTGCCGGACAATTCATGTTCGCGACGCCCAACGGGGAGATGACGAGGGTCGAGATCGATCCTCGCGTCGGCGGTACCTTCACGTTCGTGGACCGGCGGAACGGACGCGATATCGGGCATCACGGGACCTATCTCGAGATCGACCGGCCCCGTCGCCTGGTCTTTTCCTTCACGGTCGAGGGCGTCGGGGCCGAGCCGGATCGCGTCACGATCGACATCGCGCCTGTCGATACGGGATGCGAACTCACCCTGACCCACGAGATGAAGCCCGAATGGGCCGAATACATCGACCGCACCGAGGCCGGCTGGAGCATGATTCTCCAAGGTCTCGAAACGGCGATCAGCCGGATCGGCCATCCCGCCGGCCTGTCGTTCCCCGAAAACCGAAATTTGTGAGCAGGAGAAAGCCATGGACCACTACGGTATCCTCACAGCGGCCGATACGGTCCGCTTCGAGCGTCTGTTGCCCGGCCCGATCGACCGGGTCTGGGCCTTTCTGACCGAGTCCGACAAAAGGGCGAGTTGGCTCGCCTCGGGTCCGATGGACCTTCACGCCGGTGGCCGTGTGGAGCTGCTTTTCCGCAACTCCGACCTGTCGCCGACGCAGGAGGCTGTCCCGGAGAAATACCGGCAATACGACGACGGGAACGGCGCCAGGCTGGTCGCAAGGGTGACGCAGTGCGAGCCGCCCCGTCTCCTCAGCCACACCTGGAGCGGGGAGCCGGGCCTAGAATCCGAGGTCACCTACGAGCTGACGCCGAAGGACGACAAGGTGCTTCTCGTCCTGACCCACCGCCGCCTCGGCAGTCGCACCGAGATGTTGAGCGTGTCGGGCGGCTGGCATACCCATCTCGACATTCTGGCCGCCCGTCTGAGAGACGACGTACCGTCGCCGTTCTGGTCGACCTACGGACGCCTGGAGGCGGAGTACGACAGGCGCCTTCCGGCCTCCTGATCACTCTTCGTCCTGATGACGGAAGGGAGTCGCCGAGGCCAGTTCCTCGGCGGCTTCCGAAACGTAACGCCGCTCCTGCTCGAGATAGGACGCAACGGCCCGCCGCAGGGATGGGTCTGCGAGATCGTGTGCGGACGTGGTGATGACGGGGCGGTAACCCCGCGCCAGCTTGTGCTCGCCCTGCGCGCCGGCCTCGACCCGGTCGAGGCCTCGGGCGATCGCGAACTCGATGGCTTGGTAGTAGCAGACCTCGAAGTGCAGGAAGGGGTGGTCCTCGATGCAGCCCCAGTTTCGGCCATAAAGCCGCCGGTCGCCGATGAAGTTGATCGCGCCGGCGATGTAGCGTCCATTGCGCTTCGCCATCACCAGCAGGATGCGCTCCGCCATTCGCTCGCCGACGAGCGAGAAGAACCGGCGGTTGAGATAGGGGCGGCCCCATTTGCGCGAGCCCGTATCCATGTAGAAGGCGAAGAACGCGTCCCAATGGGCTTCCGTGATGTCACGGCCCGTCACCCATTCGACCGTGATCCCGTTCTGGAGCGCGTCCCGCCGCTCGCGGCGGATGGCCTTGCGCTTGCGTGAGGCGAGGGCCGCAAGAAAGTCGTCGAAGTTCCCGTAATCCTCGTTGAACCAGTGGAACTGCTGATCATCGCGACGCAGGAAACCCTTGGCGGTGAAGGCCTTTATGTCGGCTTCCTGAAGGAATGTGGCATGGATCGAGGAAGCCTTGGTCTGGTCGCGAACGGCCCGGAGCCCCGCGATCAGATGCTCGCGGACCTCATCCACTCGCGGGCTCTCCGGCACCAGAAGGCGTGGTCCGGTTGCGGGCGTGAAGGGCACGGAGATCTGGAGCTTGGGATAGTAGTGTCCGCCCGCGCGGGCGTAGGCATCCGCCCAGGAATGGTCGAAGACGTACTCGCCCATGGAATGGGACTTCAGGTAGCACAGCACCGCCCCGAGAAGCGTCTCGGATTCGTCCTCCACGACGAGATGGAGCGGAGCCCAGCCCGTGCGGCCTCCGACGCAGCCGGAATCCTCCAGGGACGACAGAAACGCATAGGACACGAACGGGTTGTGCGGGTCCTCGTCGCTGGCGGTCACCGCCTGGAGCGCGCAGGCATCCCAGGCGGCCGCTGGCACCGCCTTGAGGCTCTGGGCAATTTTGACCTGGAATGACACTGATTGAAAAGGATCTCGCGTTACCCAAGAGCTAGGGCTTTGGCGGGATCCTTGCAAGCTCAGGGCCCTACGGCAAAAAGCCTTCGAACACCATCTGGTCGGCGAACTTCTCGGCACGGGCCCGCTGATCGGGATTGCGCACGGTCCAGGTCATGACCGGCAGGTTTCCGAGCACCTTGCACAGGTACGGGCCGGCGCAGGGGAGGTCGTCCACCTTCCAGGAGACGAACTGCGGCTGCGACTCCTCGAAATGGAGCAGGTTCGCGAGGCGGTGCTTCAACTCCGCGCTCATGAAGCTGTCGTTCTTCGAGGCATAGTGGAGTTCGCCGATGATCCCACGCGTGATCGACGGCGCACTCGTGCGCAGGGTCGAGACGACGAACGGATCGAAGGACTTCACCACGAACGGACCGCTGTAGTCGGCCAGCATCTCGCAGACGCGCTTGGTCAAACGCACGTCGCCGTTGAACTTGCTCTTGATCTCGATAACCAGCGGTACCCGTCCGGCGATCGTGTCGAGGAACTGCCGGAACGAGGGGATCCTGTCTCCTCCCTTTGCGCCGGTGATGGCGATTTTCGTCAGATCCGAAAGGTTGCGCTCGATCACCGCTCCCTTGTCGCCGGTAAGGCGCTCGAGATCGAAATCGTGGAAGACGATCGCCTCGTTGTCGGAGGTCAGCTGAACGTCGAGCTCGATCGGGAAGCCGCGCGCGATGGCGGCTTCCGCGGCCGAGATCGTGTTCTCGATCACGCCGTTGGCTTTGTCATGGAGGCCGCGATGGGCGATGGGCTTCGCGACGAGCCAGCTTGGGGTGCTCATTGGACTTCGAACATTCCTTCGACTTCGACACAGGCGTCGAGCGGCAGCTCCGCGACGCCGACGGTGGAGCGCGCATGACGCCCGGCATCGCCGAGCACTTCGACCATCAGGTCGGACGCGCCGTTCATCACCGGCGCGAGGCCCGCGAAGGTCGGCACGGCGTTGATGAAGCCGCCGAGGCGCACGCAGCGCACGACCTTGTCGAGGTCGCCGACGGCCGCCTTCAGCTGGGCGAGAAGGTTGATCGCGCACAGCCGCGCCGCCTCCTGGCCTACGTCCGGAGTGATCTCGGCGCCCAGCTTGCCCTTGTGACCCTCGGAAAGCTTGCCGTCGAGGCCGAGGCAGAGCTGGCCCGAGATGACGATCAGGTTGCCGGTTCGCACGAACGGCACGTAGTTGGCCACCGGGGCGGCAGGGGTCGGGAGCGTGATGCCCAGTTCCTGGAGTTTCTTGTCGACTGCGCTCATATGAAGCCTCGCCTTTAATCCGGAAGACTTAGTGGCCGATGAACCAATGAGACGCAAGTTCGAACATTGCCCTGTCCGCAGGACGATTCTATCTTCGTGATTGGGGGATTGGAGGATCTATGCGTTCGTTGTTGATGGCGTCTGGCCTGTCCATTGCCTTGCTGGCGCCGGCGATGGCCGACACGGCCAAGAGTACGGTGCAGCTCATCCCGCACCGGGCCGTCTACGACTTGTCGCTCCTGCGATCCGAAGGTTCGCGCGGGCTGGACAGCGCCCGCGGCCGGATCGCGATGGAGTTCGGCGGCAATGCCTGCGACGGGTACACGCTGAATTACCGTCAGGTCACCGTGCTCGACAGCAACGAGACCGGGCCGCGCACGGTCGATACCCGGACCGCAACCTTCGAGGCCGGCGACGGGCAATCGATGCGGTTCAAGTCCACGTCCTCCATGCAGGGACTGACCAAGGACGGGGTCGACGGGGACGCGAAGCTTGCCCCGGATGGGACGCTGGACGTCCGGTTCAAGCAGCCGAAGAACGCGACCTTCGCGGCCGCCGGCCAGCCGGTCTTCCCGACCGAGCACCTGAAGCGCCTCATCGAGGCGGGGCGGAATGGCCAGACCACCGTCTCCGTAAGGGTCTATGACGGTTCGGACGACGGCAAGAAGGTCTACGACACGCTCGCCTTGGTCGGGCGCCGGATCGAACCAGGAGCGGGGAGCAGCGTCGAGGAGGCTGCCCGCCAGGACGCCATGGCCAACATGGCGCGCTGGCCGGTGACAATCAGCTACTTCACCGAAGGGGCGGGCGAACGGACCCCGGCCTATACGATCTCCTTCGAGCTCTACGAGAACGGCGTGAGCCGGGCCCTGAAGCTCGATTACGGCGATTTCGCCCTCAAGGGCGAACTCACCAGCCTCCAGATCCAGACCGCCGCAGCGCCGGCCTGTCAGCGCTGAGGCTTGCGCAGGACGATCCCTTTCTGAAGCGCCGCCGCGCCGAACTTGTCGCGGATCTTGTCGATGGCAGCCTCCATGTGGGCCTGCCGGACGACGGTCTGGTCCGCCAGGTCGCCCCGATCCGCCTCCGCGGCATCGCAGAGATCGGCCGCCCCGATTCCGATGAGCCGGTAGGCTGTGCCGTCGCAGGCGGCTTTCAGAAGATGACGGGCCGGCTCGAACAGGCGCGCGGCAAGCTGGGTGGGCGGGAGACCCGAACGGGTCCGGGTGAGGAGCCGGAATTCCCTGTCCTTCAGTTTCAGCGTCACGCTCTGGCCGGCAAGACCCGCGGTCTTCAGCCGTTTCGAGACCTTTTCCGAAAGGCGCCACAGGATCGGCTCGAGGTCGTCGAACGCCTGCAGATCCGTCTCGAACGTAGTCTCGGCCGAAATGCTCTTGGTCTCCCGCTCGGGGGTGACGAGACGGCTATCCTCGCCCCAGGCCAGCCGCGACAGGCGCTGGGAATCCCGCCCGAGAGCCTCGAACAGGACCTTCAGGGGCACATGGCGCAGATGGGAGATCAGCGTCACGCCAGCCTTGGACAGGCGGGCCTGGGCCGAGGCCCCGATCCCGGGAATGATCGAGACCGGCTTGTCGGCCAGGAAGTCGGGGGCCTCCGCCCGGCCGATGATCGAGAAGCCGCGGGGCTTCTGCAGGTCGGATGCGATCTTGGCCAGGAACTTGTTGGGCGCCAGCCCCACCGAGATGCTGATGCCGATTTCGTTTTCGACCCGGTGGGCGAAGCGGGCGAGCGTCACGGCAGGGCTGCCATGGTGCAGGCGCTCGGTCCCCGAGAGGTCGAGAAAGGCCTCATCGATCGAAACCGGCTCCACAAGCGGGGTGAGCTCCAGCATGAGCTGCCGCACCTCGCGACCGGCGATGCGGTATTTCTCCATGTTCGGCTTGATGACGACCGCGTGCGGGCAGGCCTTCAGGGCCTTGAACATCGGCATGGCGGAGCGAACGCCGTAGGTCCGCGCCACGTAGCAGGCCGTGGACACGACGCCGCGCTTGCCGCCGCCGATGATGACTGGCTTGTCGGCAAGGCTCGGGTCATCCCGCTTCTCCACGGCGGCGAAGAAGGCATCGCAGTCCACATGGGCGATGGACAGGCTATCCCGCTCCGGATGGCGGAGCAGGCGAGGGGACCCGCACGCCGCACACCGCTGCGCCAGGAGGGTCCCGGCGAAGGTCAGGCAGTCACGGCAGAAGGGCGTGTCGCTCATGGGCGGCTAGTCGAACTCGGACGGCGAGAGGGTCCAATGGGCCTGCATCACCTCCTCCGGTTTGATGTTCTGCGTTTCCGCGAAGCCAACGAGCAGCGCCTCGTCCGAGGCGATGTAGTCGAGGATGCCGGCGAAGAAACCGGCCGACTCGGCCGCGATCCGGATCGTGTCGACCCGCAGGCCGGAGACCGCCAGAAAGCGGTTCAGGCGGTCTTCATCGTTCGTGATATAGGAGAAGGCGCTCAGCGCGATGCGCTCGGCCTCGTCGACGCTCATTTTCCTCAAGGGCATCTTCCTGCGACGGATTTGCAATTCATCAATAGGTTTGCTTGTAGCCTTATCATCGGACGAACAAGTGGGCCGGTGAAGTCAGTTTTTGTGCCCTGGGACAGCCGCAATGAAGAAGACCGTGCTCATCGTTGAGGATAACGAGCTCAACATGAAGCTCTTCAACGATCTCCTCGAGGCCCACGGCTATGCGACCTTGAAGACGGGCCATGGCATCGAGGCCATGGAGCTCGCCCGCGCCCACAGGCCGGATCTGATCCTGATGGACATCCAGCTGCCGGAGGTCTCCGGCCTCGAAGTAACCCGCTGGCTGAAGGCCGACGACGAGCTGAAATCCATTCCTGTCATCGCCATCACGGCCTTCGCCATGAAGGGGGATGAGGAGCGGATCAGGGAAGGGGGCTGCGAGGCGTATCTCTCCAAGCCGATCTCGGTCGCCAAGTTCATCGCCACGGTCAAGACCTACCTGGAAGCCGACAGCGGTCGACCCTGAGCCTTTCCTGTGCAGATGACTTTGCGGCAGGTGGTAGTGCGGGCCGAAAAAAGCGCCGCCGGCTGACCTTTCGCATCAGAAACCCGACTCTTGTTGTTGACAACGTTGGGGTTTCGCTATTCCTTTGGAAAACGGCTTTTTTGGACCATCGCCACTCTTGCGCCGCGCGATGTTTCCAATATGTTCAGGTTCGAATCCTCCGCTCGTCGCGGAGACGTTATGCCTTACGGATGCTCAGGTCCGCCGCATCTCCTGGGGTTCGTAGGCTCGGCCAGCCGGGGCGGCTCGTTGCCTCCTCAACATTCCGCTCCCGGCTGGCCACCTTCCTCCTCCACATAAGCTCCCGCCGCACTCGCTGGCCAGTGACGCCATTTCTAAATTCATTCACCCGTTGCCGCCGGGGCTGATCCGAAAGAGTGTTATCTCTTTAGGATATTCGACTGATCTCTTTCGGACAAAGAGAAGAGAAGCGGTATGCGCGAATGCGCCCCGGCGGGTTCGTCAGCTCTTTCCATAGCATTGGAATCGGCTGAGAACGAAATTTCCAGAGTCACGGATCGAAGGGCGAAGCAAACGATTGGTCCGGGATAGTTGTTCCCGAAAAACAAGCCTGCTGATCACTCACACAGATCCGTCGATCGTGCAGTGCCTCTTCGCCGATAGCCGAAAGTACCTCTTTGGGTCTTTTGAGTACTCCCCCGATGGGTGTTGGACCTCGCGCCGTGCCACCTTTCTTATCGTGTCAGTTCTCCTGCTCGGCCACATGCTTTGGGCGGGAGCAGGCAACACACGAGAGGTAACAATGGCCATCCTTGTGACAGTCGGTCAGTATCGGGACGCTCGCGCAGCGAACACGCCTTTTCCAACTGGAGAAGACGTCATCCTCACCGATACCGGCGACAACATCAGCAATCCGGTGTCTGGCCTCACGCCTGCCGAGATCGCTGATCTCAGGAACTTCAATGTCGACAGCATCGACGCAACCGACGATGCTCTCGTTTTGTCGATCCAGCAGTTCATCAGTCTTGGGCCTGTCACGCTGAATGCAGCGGATGTGGTCACCTTCCAAGGTTCGCAGGCGGACCTCGAGGGCGGCGATGAAGGAGATGTCGCGACTCTTGGACCCGCTAACGTCGATTTCATCGATTCGACCGATGACGCACTGACTTACACCTTCGAAGAGTTCAGTGCCCTCGGGCCCGTTAGCTTCACGCCTGCCGATGTCGTGACTGTTGCGGCAACGGCCGCCCAGGTGCAGGGTCTGAGCCCGGCCGATATCGCGGCTATGTCTGCAAAGAATGTCGATGTCCTTGATCCAGACGCCACCGTGACCCTCACGGCGTCACAGGCAGCAGCATTCGCGGCGAGCGGCATGTCCTTCCCTGCGGCCGACGCTGTCGGCGTCGTGGATACGGGCGCCAACCTCGCCACGCTTACCGATGCGCAGATCACGTCCCTCATTGCCAAGGGCGTTGATGCCTTCGATGCAAGCGATAATGCGATCAGGCTCT
>JAFAAP010000076.1 GCA_023426505.1 Pseudomonadota bacterium | reverse complement strand
TGAGCGGGGACAGGATCAGGGCGATCGCGAGGCCACCCACCAGGGCCGCGATGAGGCCGGAGCGATGGTCCCAGCCGAGGGACACGATCAGAACGGGAATGGGGGCGAGGAGATACAACACGGCCGCGAGCGGCGTCGCCTTGACGATCACCGCGGTCAGAAGGGCCGATACGAGGCCCGCGCCTATGCCTGTTGCAACAAAATTCATCGTCTCGCTGTCCCGCTGCTCGCCGGCAGGGTTAGGGGCCTTGCCCCAACTGACCCGGCGGGGTTCCACCGCTGGGCGATCTTTGGAATGTGAAGACGGGCCGCCCGAGGCGGCCCGTCAGTGTCTTGATTAGCGGATCACGTAGGGCAGGAGGCCCAGGAAGCGGGCGCGCTTGATCGCCTGGGCGAGCTCACGCTGCTTCTTGGCCGACACGGCCGTGATGCGCGAAGGAACGATCTTGCCGCGCTCGGAGATGTAGCGGGACAGGAGCTTCGTGTCCTTGTAGTCGATCTTCGGAGCGTTCGGGCCCGAGAACGGGCAGGTCTTGCGACGGCGGAAGAACGGACGACGGCCGCCAGCGGCCCCACCGGTAGCACCAAATGCCATGATTAAGCCTCCTCGCCTTCGTTGCCGCCCTCGAAGCTGCCGCCATCGCGCTCACGGCGCTCGCGGTCCTTGCGCTCGTCGCGGTCGCGCTTCTGCATCCTCACGGACGGCTCGGTCTCGAGCTCGTCGACGCGGATCGTCATGAAGCGAAGGATGTCTTCGTTGATGCGCATCTGACGCTCCATCTCGGCCACCGCGTTGGCGGGAGCGTTGACGTTGAACATCGTGAAATGCGCCTTGCGGTTCTTCTTGATGCGGTAGGCGAGGGACTTCACGCCCCACATCTCGGTCTTCTCGACAGTGCCGCCATTCTGCTGAATGACGTCCTTGTATGTGTCGACCATCGCTTCGACCTGCTGGGACGTCACGTCCTGGCGAGCCAGAAAGATATGCTCGTAGAGAGGCATAGTGGGCCTTTCTCAGGTTTGGGTTCAGGCTCAGGGAAAGTTCTGCCTTGAGCCGGTTTCGCGCGTCCGATCGGCGCCAAGCCCTTCGAGCCTGCAAGGCCCGAGCGGTTGTCGAAGGCGGAGACACGGGACGACGGGTCTCAAGAAACCCTATACGGCCAAGCCGCACCATCCGTTCAGCCCCCGGCCGGAGCGAACGCGAAGCGGCGCGTATAGGGGATTTGCGCCGGAAAGGCAAGCCGGGACACGGGCCGTTGCATCTGGAACGGCCAGCGTCAGAATCGGCTCATGCTTTACGTCGTCTGTTATCCTGCCATGAAAATGGCCGACCGTCTGCGGATCGAGAGGTTTCGGCGGAAGCACGAGCCCAGTCGGGCACGGCTGATCCAAGCCCATATCACACTGATGTTCGGGGTCGCGGTTCTCGATATCCGTAGCCTGAAGACCCGGGTCTCTGCTGTCGCCTCGCAGCAAGCGCCCTTCGACATCTCTATGGAAACTGCCGAAATTCGTGCCGATCCTCTCTCAGGGGAATGGAAGCTCTTTCTGATGGTCGGGAAAGGCCGGAGCGCCTTCACGGACCTGCACCGGCGGCTCCATGCCGGCCTTGATGTGACGGAGGATCGGGACGTGCCGTTCTCTCCTCACGTGACGGTCGCGTCGTCGGTATCACGGGACGAGATCCAGGCGGCCTGGGAGGCAAGCGCCCGTTTAGGGCTTCCGCTCGTGGGAAGGGCAGAGGCACTGGACATCGTAGCGCTCCGGGAGGATCGGCTTGATGGTCTCGGCAGCTTTCGGCTCGGTTTGACGGAAGAACCCCTCGAAGACCTATTCTAACGGCCCTGTTCATCGCCGTAAGTTCAGCTAAAACAATCCTATGAAAGCTCCTCCTCTCCGCCTTGGCGTCAACATCGATCACGTCGCGACTGTCCGGAACGCTCGCGGCGGCTACCATCCTGACCCGATCCGGGCGGCCCATATGGCCGTGCTGGCCGGCGCGGACGGCATCACGGCTCATCTGCGCGAGGACCGGCGGCATATCCGCGATCAGGACATGGAGCGGCTCAAGCGCCAGCTCTTCGTGCCGCTCAACTTCGAGATGGCGGCCACGCCCGAGATGATCGGGCTCGCCCTCGCGATCCATCCTCATGCCGCCTGCCTCGTGCCGGAGAAGCGCGAGGAGCGCACGACGGAGGGAGGTCTCGACATCATCGGCCAGCACGCCCATCTGCGCCCGGCCATCCGGGAGCTGAAGGAGGCCGGCATCCGGGTCTCCCTGTTCGTGGAGCCCGAAATCGAGGTGATGGATGCGGCCTGCGACCTCGGGGCGCCGGTCGTCGAGCTTCACACCGGAACCTATTGCGACGCCGAGGACGATGCCGAGCGCCTGCATGAGCTCGAACGCCTGCGCCGGGCGGCCGAGCACGGGGCGAAGATCGGGCTCGAGATCCATGCCGGGCACGGCCTGACCTACGACACGGTGCGCCCAGTGGCGGCGATTCCCCAGATCGTCGAGCTCAATATCGGTCACTTCCTTGTGGGCGAGGCCATCTTCCTCGGGCTGGACGAGGCGGTTCGCTGTATGCGGGTCGCAATGGACGAGGGGCGCGCCCAGATATCAGGAGCCTAGCCCTTCATCCTGACAAGGATCCCACATGATTCTCGGCATCGGGTCGGACCTGTGCGACATCCGTCGCATCGAGCGCTCCCTGGAGCGCTTCGGCGAAAGGTTCACCCACCGCATCTTCACCGAGGGCGAGCGGGCGCGCAGCGACCGGCGCGCCGCCCGTGCGCCCTCCTACGCCCGCCGCTTCGCCGCCAAGGAGGCCTGCGCCAAGGCCCTAGGGACGGGCTTGAGCCACGGGGTGTTCTGGCGCGACATGGAGGTCGTCAACCTCAGGACCGGCCAGCCCACCATGAGGCTGAGCGGCGGCGCCCTGGAGCGCCTGCGGGCCCTGACGCCGCCCGGCCATGAGGCGGTGCTCCACGTCTCTCTCACGGACGATCCGCCGCTGGCCCAGGCCTTCGTCATCATCGAGGCCCGCCCCATAAAGTAGCGGTGCCTGCGTTGCGGCGGCCTTCGGCTTGGGATAGACCGCCGCGGAGACTTGGGACGGCTTCAGGCCGCCAGATTCCTCAAGCATGGATCGATTTACGTGAGCGACAACGCCAAGAAGTACGCGGGCGACAGCGTCAAGAAGGACGAGAGCGGCCTCTGGGAGACCATCAAGGTCATCATCCAGGCCCTGCTGATCGCCGTCGTGGTCCGCACCTTGCTGTTCCAGCCCTTCAACATCCCCTCGGGCTCCCTGATCCCGACCCTGCTGATCGGCGACTACCTGTTCGTCTCGAAGTATTCCTACGGATATTCGAAGCACTCGATTCCCTTCAGCCCGCCTCTGTTCTCCGGCCGCATCTTCGGGTCCGAGCCCAAGCGCGGCGACATCGTCGTGTTCAAGCTGCCGAAGGACAACTCGACGGACTACATCAAGCGCGTGGGCGGTCTCCCCGGCGACAAGATCCAGGTGATCGGCGGCGTCCTGCACATCAACGGCAAGCCGATCCAGCGCGAGCGGGTCGAGGACTACCAGACGACCGACCTCTATGGCCGCACGATCTCGGTTCCCCGCTACAAGGAGACCTTTCCCGAGGGCACGACCCACTACGTGATCGAGCGCGACGGCGACCGGGGCTACTGGGACAACACCAACGTCTACACGGTCCAGCCCGGCCACTACTTCATGATGGGCGACAACCGGGACAACTCGACCGATTCCCGCGACGAGGCCAATGTGGGCCAGGTCCCGGCCGAGAACCTCGTCGGCCGGGCCGAGATCATCTTCTTCTCGATCGACGAGAACGCGTCCTTGTGGCGCCCCTGGGAATGGCCGGGCTATATTCGCTGGAACCGCATGTTCGAGCGGATCAGGTAGCCCGTGGCCCGACGCAGACCCAATACCGACGAACTCCTGAAGCGGCTCGACTACCGCTTCGAGCGCAAGGAGCTTCTCCAGGAGGCGCTGACCCATGTCAGCGCTCCCAATGCCGGAGGGCTGAGCTATCAGCGGCTCGAATTCCTCGGCGACCGGGTGCTCGGCCTCGCGATTGCCGAGATGCTTTATCAGGCTTTCCCGAAAGCGCCGGAGGGTGAGCTTTCCCGCCGCCTTGCGGAACTCGTGCGCCGGGAAAGCTGCGCGGAGATCGCCGAGGCCTGGGACGTCGGCCCCCATGTGAGGCTCGGCGCCGGCGAGGCCCTGTCCGGGGAGCGCAAGAACCAGACCATCCTGGCGGACGTGGCGGAGGCGATCATCGGAGCCGTCTTCCTCGACGGAGGCTGGGAGCCCGCCAGGGCGCTGGTCGAGCGCTCGTTCAAGGATCTCCTCAATGCTCCGCGGCGTCCCCTGCGCGATCCCAAGAGCGCCCTTCAGGAATGGGCGCAGGGGCAGGGGCTTCCGGCCCCGACCTACACGGTGGTCGAGCAGACGGGACCCGACCATGCTCCCAAGTTCCGGATCATGGTGAAGGTGAAGGGCAAGGAGGGCGCGTTCGGGACAGGCGCCTCGAAACGGGTCGCGGAACAGGCGGCGGCGAGAAGTCTTCTCCTGCAGGAGAGGGTGTGGAGGGAGGAAGAACATGGCGTCGCCTGAAGAGACCAACACCAAGGCCGGATTCGTCGCCCTGATCGGCGCCCCCAACGCGGGTAAATCCACCCTCCTCAATTCGCTGGTCGGCTCGAAGGTGTCGATCGTGTCCAGGAAGGTCCAGACCACGCGGGCGCTGGTGCGCGGCATCGCCATCGAGGGTAATGCACAGATCGTGTTCGTCGACACGCCGGGCATCTTCAAGCCGAAGCGCCGCCTCGACCGGGCCATGGTCACCTCCGCCTGGGGCGGGGCTGCGGATGCCGACGTGGTCGCTCTCCTGCTCGATGTCCGCAAAGGGATCGACGAGGAGGCCGAGGCCATCCTCGATAAGCTGCCGGAGCTGAAGCGTCCGAAGATCCTGATCCTGAACAAGATCGACCTGATCGAGCGCTCGAAGCTGCTCGAGATGGCGGCAAAGCTCAACGAGAAGGTGCCGTTCGCCCATACCTTCATGATCTCGGCCCTGAAGGGCGACGGGCTCGAAGCGCTCAAGCGCCAGCTTGCCGAGATGATGCCGGAGGGTCCCTGGCTCTATCCCGAGGACCAGATCTCGGATGCGCCCCTGCGCATGCTGGCGGCCGAGATCACACGCGAGAAGATCTACGAGCGGCTGCACGAGGAACTGCCTTATCAGTCCACCGTCGAAACCGACCAGTGGCAGCAGCGCCCCGACGGTTCGATCCGCATCGAACAGACGGTGTTCGTGGAGAGGGACAGCCAGCGCAAAATCGTGCTCGGCAAGGGCGGTCAGACCATCAAGGCGATCGGGCAGGCGGCCCGCAAGGAAATCGCCGAGATCGCTGAGGCCCCGGTTCACCTCTTCCTCTTCGTGAAGGTGCGCGAGAACTGGAGCGACGATCCGGAGCGCTATCGCGAGATGGGGCTGGAATTTCCCCGCGGTTGAGCCCTGCGCTGAAAAATTTACATCAAAAACCAACTTTTGTGCACCGCGAGAGGCGCTAGGCCGGAACCTGTAGGCGTCACGGCATTTAGACTTTTGACTAAGTGCGGCCTCTCGGCGCGCCCCGTGAGCCGCGCTGTCGATCCCGACGACGTCGTGCGGGGGATGGACATGCCCGATCCCTACGAGCAGAAGTCCCAAAGGCGTCTCGCGGCCATCATGGCTGCCGATGTGGCGGGGTATTCCGGGCTGATGTCCGCAGACGAGGAGGGAACGCTCCTGCGCCTGAGGCGGCTCAGGCGCGAGGTGGTCGCCCCCACGATCCAAGCCCATGGCGGTCGCCTCGTGAAGACCACCGGCGACGGCTTCCTGATCGAGTTCTCGAGTCCGGTCGAGGCGGTTCGGTGCGCCGTGGAGATGCAGGACGCCCTCGCGGCGATCTCGGCCCAAGATCCCGCCAGCACGCTCCAGCTCCGCATCGGCCTCAATCTCTGCGACATCATCATCGACGAGGATGGGGACATCTACGGCGACGGGGTCAATGTGGCGTCCCGCCTTGAGCAGATGGCGACGCCTGGCGGGGTTTGCCTCTCCGCCAAGGTCTACGACGAAGTGAAGGACAGGCTTCCGTTCGAGTTCCAAGACATGGGCGAGCAACACGTCAGGAACATTGCCCGGCCGATCAGGATCTACTGCCTCAAGAGCCTCCGCGAGGCGGGGGGCGAGGTGCCGCCGCAGCAGGCCTTTGCCCTGCCGGACAGGCCTTCCATCGCGGTCCTGCCATTCAACAACATGAGCGGCGGGCCGGAGCAGGAGCATTTCGCCGACGGCATCGTCGAGGACATTACCGCCGCCCTGTCGCGGGTCCGTTCGTTCTTCGTCATCGCCCGCAACTCGGCCTTCGCCTACAAGGGGCGTTCAGTGAATCTCCGCCAGATCAGCCGCGAGCTCGGCGTGCGCTACGTGCTGGAGGGAAGCGTGCGACGATCGGGCAACCGCGTCCGCATCGCGGCCCAGCTCATCGACGCGACCACGGGCGCCCATCTATGGGCCGACCATTACGACGGGGTGGTCGAAGACCTGTTCGATTTCCAGGACCAGATCACCGCGAGCGTTGTCGGGGCGATCCAGCCCTCGATCAGGGCCGCGGAGATCGAGCGCGCCAAGCGCAAGCGCACGGAGAACCTCGACGCCTACGATCTCGTGATGCGGGCGCTCCCCCAGATCTGGTCCCTGGACCGGGAGAGCAATCAGGAGGCTTCGGCGCTGCTCGAAGAGGCGCTGCGCCTCGATCCGAACTACCCGCTTGCCCGGTCCCTGGCCGCGTGGTGCCACGGGCAGAAGGTCGTCTACAACTGGACCGACGATCCGGACCGGGAGAGGCAGGTGGCCCTGCGGCAGGCCCAGGCCGCCGCAACCCTCGCGTCGGACGATCCCTTCAGCCTGGCCGTACTGGGGGCTGCTCTCACGATCACCCGGGAATACAGGCGGGCGGGTGCAGTTCTCGATCGGGCCCTGGCGCTCGACCCGAACTCGGCCTGGGCTTGGAACCGGAGCGGGTGGCTGCACAACTATCAGGACGATCCTGAGACGGCGATCAAGCATTTCGAACGGTCGCTTCGCCTGAGTCCCTTCGACCCGATGGCGTTCAACTGCGACATGGGGATCGGTGCCGCCCACTTCATCGCGGGGCGCTACGAGGAATCCATCAAGTGGCAGGAAAAGGCGCTCCTGTCCCACCCGAGCGCTGCCTGGATCCATCGCAATCTTGCCCCGGCCTACGCGCTGGCGGGCCAGCTCGGGAAGGCCACCGAGAGCGTGCGCGAGCTCCTGAGGGATTATCCCGGCCTTCGGATCTCCGACATCACGATGGCGCTCGTCTTCAGCAAGGAGGTTCTGGACCGCATCGCCGAGGGACTGCGCCTGGCGGGATTGCCCGACTAGGTCTCGAAAAAAGGCCCGGCGGGTGGTGATCCGCCGGGCCGGGCTGTGTTTTCGCTGGGGCTTACTGCTGGGTGTTCTGGCCCTGCAGGAGCGGCGTGATCCGGCGGATCGTCACCCGGCGGTTCTCCCGCTCGGGGCCCTGCGTATCCACCTTGAGGTACTGCTCGCCGTAGCCCTGCGTCGTGAGGTTCTCGGCCGGGATGCGGAAGCGCTCGCTGAGGATCGTCGCGACCGTCTCCGCACGGCGGTCGGAGAGAGTCAGGTTGTCCTCGTCCGACCCCACCGCGTCCGTGTGGCCCTCGATGAGGAACACCTCGTTCGGGTTGTTCTGGAGCGCCCTCTGGATCGCCTGGGCGATGCCGGTCATGGCGCCGATCTGCTCCTCGGGCAAGATCCACGAGCCGAACTCGAAATTCACCGTATCGAGATCGACCCGCCGCATACGCTCGCGCAGCGGCTCGCTCCGGCGGACTTCGTCGAGGGTGTAGGCCCGCTCGATCCGTTCCACCGGCGGGGCGGTGAAGGCCTCGACCAGATCGGCCTGCGACGCACGCTCCACCTCGACGATGTACTCCTCGCGCGGAATGCTGACCCGCGGGGGCGGGAGCCGGATCACGTCCTCGCGGACATAGCCGTAGCCCGGCCGCGGACCGGCACGGCCCAGATCGCCGCGGCGGTTCTCGATCAGCACGACCTCCTGTCCGGCCGGCTCGCGCCGGACGCGGCGGATGAGGTTTCCGTCCTGGTCCCGGACCGTGAGGATCTCGGACCCGTCGGGCCGGCGGACGATGGTGACCTCTTCGTCCCCGCCGCGGCGCTCGACGCGTACGTCCGCGTCGCGGTAGGTCCGGCGGAAGCGCTCCGTCTCATCATGGCGGATGATGACCTGATCGCCCTCGCGGATGATCGTCCGGTTGCCGGGCTCCTCGATGATGACCCGGCGACCGCCTTCTTCAGTCCGTTCACGGCGCTGGTTGCGCAGATCCTCGATCCGGATGCCGGACTGGGCGTCGAAGGGCTGGCGCATGCCGCCCTGGAAAGCGCCTGGCGCAGGCTGGCCGGGAACAGGCGGGGCAGCCTGGGCCGGGGCCTGCGGCCTGGGAGCCGGAGCGGGCTGACCCGGGACAGGCTGCTGGGCGGCAGCCGGAGGCTGAGGAGTCGGCGCGGCCGTCGGGGCAGGAGGCGTCGGGGCCGGAGCGCCAGGTGTCGGCTGGGGTGCAGGAGCGGGCCGGGCGGCCGCCGGCGGGGTGCCGGGAGCAGGAGGAGCTTCGGGCCGCTGGCCGCGCTGACGGCCGCCGGGCGTCTCGTCGCCCGGACGCGGGGCGCCGGGCGCGGTGCGCTGGGGAGCCGCGCCTGCAGGGGGAGTTGCGGGCTCGGCCGCCGGAGCAGTTGGCGTCGGACGGGTCTGAGC
>JAFAAP010000171.1 GCA_023426505.1 Pseudomonadota bacterium | reverse complement strand
CTAGGACGGCAAACCTGACTGTCTGGTAGGGTGTGGTGGTGGGGGTCTTCTGTACCTGATGGGAGGTGCGGGATGACCAGACTTTCAGGGCGCCAGCCGCCGGAGCGCGAGCGGGTGCTGCGTCCCGCCTGTCGGCTGTGCCCGGCCTGCGGAGCCCTGATGCGCATCCGCTACGAGAACCACCGCACCCTTGTGACGCTGACCGGCTCGGTGCGCTTGCGGCTCAAGATCCGCTGGTGCGAGACGCTCAACTGCGCCCGCTTCCACAAGCCCTACCGGCCCGAGGCCGAGGGCGCCCTGGCCTTACCCCAGCACGAGTTCGGCCTGGACATCATCGCCCTCATCGGGGCCTTGCGCCACCGCGAGCATCGCAGCGTGCCCGAGATCCACGCGGTGCTCACCGCCCGCGGCGTGGCGATTGCCGAGCGCAGCGTCACCAACCTGCTCGACCGCTACGACGAGCTGCTCGCCACCCGGCTGATGGAGCGCCGCCCCCTGCAGAGGCTCCTGGCCCGGCAGGGGCGGGTCATTCTGGCGCTGGATGGCGTTCAGCCGGATGTCGGCCATGAGGGGCTGTGGGTGATCCGCGACTGCCTCTCGGGCATCATCGTGCTGGCCCGCAGCCTGCTCTCCGGCCGGGCCCAGGATCTGGCGGTGCTGCTGCACGAGGCCGTGGATGCCGTGGGCGTGCCGGTGATCGGCGTGATCAGCGACGGCCAAACCTCCCTTCGCCAGGCCGTTGCCCAGGTGCTGCCGGGCGTGCCGCATCAGCTGTGCCAGTTCCATTTCCTGCGCGAGGCGGCGCATCCGATCTTTGAGGCCGACCGGCATGCCAAGAAGGAGCTCAAGAAGCAGGTGCGCGGCATCCGCGGGATCGAACGGGCCGTGGAGGAGCGGGATGATCCGGAAGCGGCGATCGTGCAGGGCTATTGTGCGGCCGTGCGCAGCGCGATCACTGATGATGGTCGGGCACCCCTTTCCGCCTCGGGCCTCAAACTGAAGCAGCGGCTGGAGAAGGTGGCCGGCAGTCTGGACCGGGTGCAGCAAAAAGGGGCTTCGCACCGGCGCTCACGCGCCTGCACCAGATGATCGCTCGGGCGCTGGAGCGCACCGCCGCCTTGTGGCCGGATGTGGAGTACGCCTACCGGTTCGTGCACGCCGTGGCGCATTGGCTCGGCAATCCGCACGAGGAGAGCGCCGCGATGGTGCGGCGGCGGGTGAACGGGGTGCTGGGCGCGATGCAGCGGCATCGGGCCAAGGCCGGCACGCTGGCCGGCGCCTTCGCTCATTTCCTGAAGGTCACGCGCAGCTACCGCCCTGGCCTGTTCCACACCTATGCGGTGCCGGACCTGCCGCGCACCAACAACGATCTCGAACAGCTGTTCGGCTCCCAACGCTATCACGAGCGACGCGCCACCGGGCGCAAGACCGCGGCGCCCGGTGCGGTTCTGCGCGGCTCGGTCCGGCTGCTCGCCGCCACCGCGACCCGCGTGCAGGCGCCCACGGCACGAGATCTGGGCGCCGCGAACCGGGAGCACTGGAGGAGTTTGCGCCAACGTCTGGAGAGAGGCCGCCGCGCGCGAACTCTGCGCATCCGTTTCCGGCATGATCCCGTCGCTTACCTGGCGGCTTTCGAACAGCAGGCCTGCCAGTTAGCTTTGCCGTCCTAGTTTTTTTTGCGCTTTCTGCTAGAACAGCTTTCCCTGCTCGTCCTCGTCGCTGGAGCGGGGCTTGGCGGCCTTGCGCTTCGTTTCTTTGACGGGCCTCGCCTCCGGCGCGCTCAAGGGCTCCTGCACGCCCGGATCGTCGTTCTCGACCTTGTTGACGCGGCTCGAGACCGGCACCACGTCGAGCCAGTCGTCCGGGCACGGGCGGACGAGGCGCATCACGTCGGCGCGCTCGTCGCGTACGTCAAGCCACGCGCCGATGTCGTCGGGAGACAGGATCACCGGCATACGGTCGTGCACCGCCGAGAGTGTGCCATTGGCGTCCGTGGTGACGATGGCGGCGGTGTCGATCTCGCCGCCGCTCGGATCGGCGTAGGTCTCCCACAGCCCCGCCAGCGGCATCGGCCCGCGGTCGCGCGGGCGGATCAGGAACGGCGCCTTCTCGCGCCCGTGCCGCTGCCATTCGTAGAAACCGTCGGCCAGGAAGACGCAGCGCCGGCGCTTCAGCGCGGCCTTGAAGGTCGGCTTCGTCTCGAGGGTCTCGCCCCGCGCGTTGATGACGAGGGGAAAATCCTTCGGGTCCTTCACCCAGGACGGCAGGAAGCCCCAGCGCACCAGCATGAAGTGCCGCGCGCCCTTGTCCTCGATGACGATCGGGACCGGCTGGGTCGGGGCCACGTTGAATCGCGGCGGGAAGTTCGGCTGCTCCGAGTAGCCGTAGAACTCCCGATAGGTGTCGGGAGGCAGGGTGACGGCATAGCGCCCGCACATGACATTCTCCTCCTCATCGTTCCATCGTCACGGTCGGAGCGATGCGGCCATGGGCGTCCTTACAACCACCGTTTCCAGCGGAAGAACACATAGGGCAGCACGGCGGCCATGATCATGAGTCCGATGGCGAAGGGATAGCCGTGCTGCCATTCCAGCTCCGGCATGATCTTGAAATTCATCCCGTACATCGACGCCACGAGGGTCGGCGGCAGGAAGATCACCGACATGACCGAGAACAGCTTGATGATGTCGTTCTGCTCGATGGTGACGAGCCCGAGCGTCGCATCGAGCAGGAACTGCAGCTTGTTCGACAGGAAGGTGGCGTGCTCCTCGATGGACTGCACGTCGCGCAGGGCCGTGCGCCACTCGGCCTGATAGCCGTGGGCGCGCTGCGGCCGCGGCATGGAGGCCGAGAGGAAGAGCAGCAGGCGCTCCACCGTCACCATGCTCTCGCGCACGTTGGAGATGAGGTCGCCCTTGCGGCCGATGGATTTCAGCGCCGCCCGGAAGGAGGCGGCGCGGCGCGTGCCCTGCCGCTCGTTCTCGAAGACCGATTGCGACAGGCGGTCGATGCGCGAACCGACATTGCCGAGGATCTCGGCGGCCCGGTCGATGATGGTCTCGATCAGCCCGTCGAGCACCGCCTCGGGCTGGTGCCGGCAGCCGCCCGGCTTCACGGCGCGGGCCATGAACATGGAGAACGAGCGCGGTTCCCCGTAACGCACGGTCACGAGGGCCTTCTCGGTCAGGATGAACGACACGTCGATGAGCTTCGGGGTCTCCGTATCGGACGAGCACAACACGCGCACGGTCATGTAGCGCGCGTTGTTCTCGGTGTAGAGGATCTCCGACGGCTCGATGTCGGCCATCTCCTCCTTGGTCGGGATCTCGATGTTGAGATGCCTCTCGACCAGCCGGTCCTCTTCCTTCGTAGGCTCGATCAGGTCGATCCACAGGGCATCGTCGGGAATCGGCTCGCCGGGCTGCAGGGCATAGCGGTCGAGCGAGGGCTCCGGGCGTCCCGAGTTCCCGGCCGGCCTGTGGATCAAGATCATACGCGTCGCCCCCGAAAGTCCGCCGATGTTGTAGCAGAACTTTTATGACGAGCGTGAGAGGGGCGGCGTGTCATCCGGCACGAAGAAATCGGGCATCAGCGGCTTCGACGGATCGACCCGATACTTCTCGAAATCCGTCACGCCTTCGCCCGACAGGAAGACGTCGTCGATCAGGAAGTGTCCGGAGAAGCTCCGCGACGGCTTAAGGAAGATCGCGTGGGCCGCATCGGCCAGGATCTCGGGGGTGCGGCTCGCCTGCACGATCTCGTCGCCGCCGAGCAGGTTCTTGACCGCGCTGGTGGCGATGGTTGTGCGCGGCCAGAGCGCGTTGACGGCGATCCCCCTGCCCCGCAATTCGCCCGCGAGTCCCAGAACGCAGAGGCTCATGCCGTATTTCGCCAGGGAATAGGCGAGATGCGGCGCGAACCATTTCTCCTTCATGTCGAGCGGAGGCGAGAGCATGAGGATGTGCGGGTTCTCGGCCTTTTCCAGATGGGGGATCGCGTATTTCGACACCATGTAGGTGCCGCGCGTGTTGATCTGGTGCATCAGGTCGAACCGCTTCATGTCCGTCTGCGGCGTCGGCGTGAGGCTGATGGCGCTGGCGTTGTTCACCACGATGTCGATGCCGCCGAAGGTCTCCACCGTCTTCGCGATGGCGCCCTTCACGGCCTCCTCGTCGCGCACGTCGACCACGAGCGGCAGGGCCTTGCCGCCCGCCGCCTCGATCTCCTTGGCGGCGGTGTAGATGGTGCCAGGCAGCTTCGGGTGCGGCTCAGCGGTCTTGGCCGCGATGACCACGTTGGCGCCGTCCTGCGCGGCGCGCAGGCCGATGGCGAGGCCGATGCCGCGGGAGGCGCCGGTGATGAAGAGCGTCTTGCCGTTGAGGGTCATGGGATCAGCTCGCCAGCGCCAGATTGGCGTCCTGCAGGAAGCCCGCGCCGCCCAGGACCGTGTCCTCGAGGCCCTTCGCGCCGACCGCGATGTTCTCGGCGAAGAAGCGACAGAGCGCGATCCGGGCCAGATGCGCCGGGTCGGTGTCGCCGCCCGCCATCAGGGCATTGGCCGCAAGCGCGCCTTCGGCGAGCGCCGCGCCTCCTTGAGCCAGCGCGAAGAGGCGAAGATACGGCGTGGCACCGGCCAGCGCCTCGGAGGGCGCGTTGGACGAGACCGCCTTGAGGAGGAAGCTCGTCGCGCGATCCAGGCTCTCGATGGCGTCGCGCAGGCGCGCGGCGGTCGCCCCGAAGGCGGGCGTGCCCTCCTTCATCAGGCGCGTGACGACGGCCCGCATGGCGGCGATCTGCGCATGGACCGTCTCGCCGCCGGAGAGCGGGAGCTTGCGGGTGACGAGGTCGATGGCCTGGATGCCGTTGGTGCCCTCGTAGATCGGCGCGATGCGAGCATCACGCAGGTGCTGGGCCGCGCCCGTCTCCTCCACATAGCCCATGCCGCCATGGACCTGCACGCCCAGCGACGCGACCTCGACGCCGATATCGGTCGAGAAGGCCTTTGCCACCGGGGTGAGCAGGGAGGCGCGCTCGTTGGCCTTCTTCCGTCTCGCCGCGTCCTGCTCAAGATGGGCGCGGTCGATAGCCTCCGCGGTCATGTAGCAGATGGCGCGGGCCGCGGCCGTCAGCGCCTTCATGGTCAGCAGGTTGCGCTGCACGTCCGGGTGCACGACGATCGGGCTCATGCCCTCGACGGCTCCCATCGGCGCGCGGCCCTGGCGCCGCTCGTTGGCGTAGCCGAGCGCCTGCTGGTAGGCGCGCTCCGCGATGGCGACGCCCTGCAGGCCCACCGCGAGGCGGGCATTGTTCATCATCGTGAACATGCAGTTGAGCCCGCGGTTCTCCTCGCCCACGAGCCAGCCGACCGCACCGCCGTGATCGCCGAAGATCATGGTGCAGGTGGGCGAGGCATGAATGCCGAGCTTGTGCTCGATCGAGTGGCAGCGCACGTCGTTGCGCGTGCCGTCCGGCAGGAACTTGGGCACGAGAAAGAGCGAGATGCCGCGGGTGCCGGGGGGCGCGTCGGGCAGGCGCGCGAGCACCAGGTGCACGATGTTGTCGGTGAGATCGTGCTCACCGTAGGTGATGAAGATCTTCTGGCCCGTGATCCGGTAGGTGCCGTCACCTGCCGGCTCGGCGCGGGAGCGCAGGGCCGCGAGGTCCGAGCCCGCCTGCGGCTCGGTGAGGTTCATGGTCGCGGTCCACTCGCCGGAGACGAGCTTTTCCAGGTAGCGGCTCTTGAGATCGTCGGAGCCGTGCTGCGCCAGCGCCTCGATGGCCCCCATGGTGAGGACCGGGCCGATGCCGAACGCCATGGAGGCCGAGTTCCACATCTCGACGCAGGCGGAGTTGAGGAGCGTCGGCAGCCCCTGCCCGCCATAATCGACAGGGCCCGGCAGCGCGTTCCAGCCCGCCTCCGTCCAGCCCTTGTAGGCTTCCTTCCAGCCCGGTGCGGTGGTGATCGCGCCGTCCTTCAGGACCACGCCGTGCGTATCGCCTTCCCGGTTCAGGGGCGCGATCACGTCGTTGGCGAACCGCCCGGCCTCGTCCAGGATCGTCTGCGCGAGATCCGTGCTGAGATCCGGGTAGAGCCCATCCTGCAGGGCGCGGTCGAGGCCGGCCACGTGGCGCATCGCGAAGACGATGTCGGAGACGGGCGCACGATAGGACATGGTGTTTCCTCTGATGGCGAATGGCTTTTGATATTGACGCGTGTTGCCGCGCAGTTAAACCCGCGAAAGCGCGCCGGTCCCGTTCGGATTGGAGGATAGTTTAGACGTGAACGATCAGCGGTCAATGGTGCACACCAAGCGCCTGACATCGGATGCGGCCGGATTGGCAGAGGCGGCCTCGATCCTCAGGCGCGGCGGGCTCGTGGCCTTCCCGACCGAGACGGTCTACGGGCTGGGAGCCGACGCCACCAACTCGGACGCGGTGGCCGGAATCTACGCCGCCAAGGAGCGGCCGAGCTTCAATCCCCTGATCTCACACCTCGACAGCTTTGACGCCGCCAAGGCCCAGGGCGTCTTCGACGAGACGGCGGAGCGGCTGGCGAAGGCCTTCTGGCCCGGCCCCCTCACCCTGGTGGTGCCGGCGGCGGAGACCTGTACGGTCTCGGACCTCGCCCGCGCCGGCCTCGACAGCGTGGCCTTGAGGGTGCCGGCGCATCTGCTCGCCCATGCGCTGCTGGAAAAGACCGGTCGCCCGGTGGCGGCACCGTCCGCCAACCGCTCCGGCCGGATCAGCCCGACCGAGGCCGATCACGTGCTGGGGGATCTCGACGGCCGCATCGATGCGGTGGTGGACGGTGGCCCGGCCATGGTCGGGTTGGAATCAACCATCGTGGCCTGTCTCGGCGGCGCCCCTCGCCTGCTGCGTCCGGGCGGCGTGGCTCGCGAGGCGATCGAGGCATTGATCGGGTGCAAGCTGGAGGCGGGCCCTGAGGCGACGGACAACCCCGTTGCGCCGGGCATGCTCGCCTCGCATTACGCCCCGCGGGCGCAGGTGCGCCTGAACGCAGCCGAGATCCGGCCCGGCGAGGCGGCGCTGCTCTTCGGCTCCGCGTCGCCTGCGGGACTTGCCGGGGTCCAGGCGGTCATGAACCTCAGCGAAAGCGGCGACCTCACGGAGGCCGCCGCCCGTCTGTTCTCGTCCCTGAGGCAGCTCGACGCCTCGGGCGCCGACACCATCGCCGTGAGCCCGATCCCCGAGACCGGGCTCGGCGAGGCGATCAACGACCGCCTGAGGCGGGCTGCGGCGGAGCGCTGTGCCGCTCCGCCCGACGCCTTACTTTGCCGCGAGCTTGTTGGCGATCTGCGCCACGTGGCGGCCCTGGTAACGGGCGCCGTCGAGCTCGACCTGGCTCGGCTGGCGGGACCCGTCGGGGCCGGTGATCGTCGAGGCGCCGTAGGGCGAGCCGCCCTTGATCTCGTCGAGGCCCATCTGGCCCGCGAACGCGTAGGGCAGACCGACGATGATGAAGCCGAGGTGCAGCAGGACCGGGTGGAAGGTCAGGATGGTCGATTCCTGGCCGCCATGCTGGGTCCCGCTCGACGTGAAGACCGAACCGACCTTGCCGACGAGGGCGCCGCTCGCCCAGAGCGAACCCGTCTGGTCGAGGAAGTTCTTCATCTGGGCGGTCATGTTGCCGTAGCGGGTGCCGGTGCCGAAGATGACCGCATCGTACTCGGCGAGTTCCTCCGGCTTGGCGATCGGGGCTTCCTGATCGAGCTTGTAATGAGCCTTCTGAGCCACCTCGAGCGGCACGAGTTCAGGCACGCGCTTGACGGTGACCTCGGCGCCGGTCTCACGGGCTCCTTCGGCAACGGCATAGGCCATCTGCTCGATATGTCCCCAGGCGGAATAATACAGGACCAGAACCTTGGCCATCGCGATCTCCAACAGGTGAGGGTTTGTCTGTCGTGCGCGAACGCGTGCGGCGCCGGCACGTCCCGGATGTGTTCGATCATCCGACGCGACCTAGGGTAAACTTTCCAATCTGCAAAACCAGTGATACTAATGCACGGTCTTTATTGCGTGGATGCAAGACCTTGGCGAAGCAGCCTCTCGAGTGGGACGACTTCAGGCTCGTGAAGATCATTGCCGAGGCCAGCGGCCTCGCGGGCGCCGCAGAGCGCCTCGGCGTCAATCACTCCACCGTGTTCCGCCGCCTCGGCCAGATGGAGGACGGGCTCGGCGTCAAGCTCTTCGAGCGCCATCGCACCGGCTACGTGCTGACGCCCGCCGGCGAGGAGATGGCGGCGCTCGCGGAGCAGATGGAGGAGAACGTCACCGCCTTCACCCGCAAGCTCGCGGGCCAAGCGGTCGCCCCGGCGGGCGAGCTGCGCGTCACCACCAACGACTCGCTGCTGATCCATCTGCTCACGCCGCTCTTCACCCGGTTCCTCGTCAGCTGCCCCGAGATGCGCCTGGACGTGGTTCTGGCCAACCAGGCCCTGAACCTGTCGAAGCGCGATGCCGACGTGGCGATCCGCGCTACCGACACGCCGCCCGAGACCCTGGTGGGGCGGCGGGTCGCGACCATCGCCTGGGCGATCTACGGCCGCGCCGCGGACTTCCCCGATCCGGGATCCGTCGACCCGTCCACCCTCGTCAACCGTCCCTGGGTGGCGCTCGGGGACAACCTTGCGACGCTCAAGGCGGCCCGCTACGTGCGGGACCGCGTGGCCCCGGAGCTGATCGCCTATCGGGTGAACACGGTGCTGGGGCTGGCGGAGGCGGTCGAAACCGGCATCGGCATCGGGCCCCTGCCCTGCTTCATCGCCGATGCGAATCCGAGCCTCGTCCGGCTGTCCGACATCAATCCGGATTTCTCCGCCGGCCTGTGGCTGCTCACCCACCCGGACCTGCGCCAGTCGGCCCGCGTGCGGGCCTTCATGGACTTCATGGCGGTCGAGATCGGCAAGCAGCGCAAGGCCATCGAGGGATACGGGCGCAAGAGCGCGTGATCCCGACCGGTCAGCCGATCTCCACCACGACCCGTCCGCGGATCTTGCCCTCGACGATCTTCCGCCCGGCCTCCTGAACCCGATCGAGCGGAACGGTCGAGGTCATGGCCGCGAGCTTGGCCAGATCGAGCTCCCGGGACAGCCTGTTCCAGGCCTCCAGGCGGAGCGGCTTCGGGGCCATGACCGAGTCGATGCCGAGTAGCGACACACCGCGCAGGATGAACGGCGCGACGGTGGCCGGCAGGTCCATGCCGCCTGCGAGCCCGCAGGCCGCGATGGCGCCGTGGTACCGGGTCATGGACAGGATGTTGGCGAGGGTGGTCGAGCCGACGGAATCGATGCCGGCCGCCCAGCGCTCCTTGGCGAGCGGGCGGACCGGACCGCTGAGCTCGCTGCGCTTGATGATCTCCGCGGCGCCGAGCCCCTTCAGGTAATCGGCTTCCTCCGGCCTCCCGGTGGAGGCGATCACGTGCCAGCCGGCCTTGGCGAGCAGGGCGACCGCCACGGAGCCGACGCCGCCGGCCGCGCCGGTCACGACGGCAGGGCCGCGATCGGGACGGAGGCCGTGGCGTTCCAGCGCCATCAGGGCGAGCATGGTGGTGTAGCCCGCCGTTCCAATCGCCATCGCCTGCTCGGCGCTCAATCCCTGTGGAAGCGGGATCAGCCAGTCGCCCTTGACGCGCACCTTCTCCGCATAGGCCCCGAGATGCGTCTCGCCGAGGCCCCAGCCGTTGAGCACGACCGCATCGCCCGGCTTGAACTCGGGATTTGAGGACGCCTCGACCGTGCCGACGAGATCGACGCCGGGAATCATCGGGAAGCGGCGCACGACCGGGGCTTTGCCGGTGAGCGCGAGCCCGTCCTTGTAGTTGAGGGTCGAATGCGACACGCGGACGGTGACGTCGCCGTCCATCAGATCGGCCTCGTCGAAGTCCCGCAGCTCGACGGTCTGCCCGCTCTCGTTCTTGTCGATGACGACGGCCCTGAATGCGCCCATTGATCGTTCCTCCACCATGCTGGCCCATTTGGAGCGCGGTGGAGGATCAGGGCAAGCGCGAAGGGCTCATTCCTTCGGCGAAGGCCAGGGATTATTCCGCCGGCTGGAGAGACGGCGCGCGCTCGACCGGCTCTTCCTTGATCGGCAGATTGATCAGCGCCGACGCGATTCCGAGCGCGATCGAGAGCCACCACACGAAGGTGTAGTTGCCGTAGGCCTCGTAGAGCAGTCCGCCGAGCCACACGCCGAGGAAGCCGCCGACCTGGTGCGAGAAGAACGCGAAGCCGTAGAGCATGGCCATGTAGCGCGTGCCGAACATCAGCATCACGAGGGACGATGTGGGCGGCACGGTCGAGAGCCAGAGCAGCCCGATGGAGACGCCGAACGCGATGGAGCTTATGGGAGAGGCCGGGATCAGGATAAAGGCCGCGATCGCCACCGAGCGGCCGAGATAGATCCAGGCAAGCAGCCAGCGCTTCGACATGCGCGTCGACAGCCAGCCGGCCGAGAGCGAGCCGACCGCGTTGGCGAGGCCGATGACGGCGAGCGTCCAGCCGCCGATGGCGGCCGAGAGGCCTGCATCCTTCAGGTAGGCCGGAAGATGCGCCGTGATGAAGGCGAGCTGGAAGCCGCAGGTGAAGAAGCCCAGGACCAGCAGCACGTAGGAGCGGTGCTGGAAAGCCTCCGACAGGGCCTGCCGGATCGACTGGTTCGGCGCGGCGGCGGGTCCGCCCTGCGACGCGCCGCCGGCGTTCGGCCGAGTCGCCAGCGTCAGGGATAGGGGCAGCACGAGCAGGACGCTCACGGCGAAGACCACGAGGGCCTGGTGCCAGCCGATGGAGGAGATGAGCACGTTGCCGATGGGCGGGAAGAGGAACTGGCCGAAGGAGCCGGCCGCGGTGCCCGCCCCGAAGGCCATGGGCCGCCACTGCTCCGGCAGGAGCTTGCTGAAGGCGCCGAGCACCAGGTTGAACGAACAGCCCGAGAGACCGAAGCCGATCAGGATGCCGGCGCCCAGATGGAGCATGCCGGGCGTCGTCGCATAGGCCATCACCACGAGGCCGGCCGCATAGAGCAGCGCGCCTACGCAGAGCACCCGAAGGGCCCCGAACCGGTCAGCCACGGCACCCGCGAAGGGCTGGCCGAGACCCCAGAGGAGGTTTTGGAATGCGATGGCGAGGCCGAATACGTCGCGCCCCCAGCCGTATTCCGTCGTCATCGGAATCTGGAACAGGCCGGCGGAGGCCCGCGGCCCGAAGGTGATGAGGGCAATCAGGCAGCCCGACAGGACGATGAGTTCCGGCGAGAAGCGGGATCGGTCGGTTTGCGTGGACATGTCGAGACCCTGAGCGGCAAGGGGCAGCACATTATCCTGAGTCGCGCATCACCGGAATTGAAAGTTTGTAGCCTTAAGTATGACGAACGGTGATAGGTCGTCGATCCACCCGACCACGGTGCGCCACCGCCGCGCCTCACGCCGCCCCGTCCAGGATCGTCCGGAGCGTCCGGGCCAGGCTGGCGGCCGTATAGGGCTTCTTCAGCCAGAACGCGCCCTTGGCGAGCCCCTGCTTCACAAGATCCGGCTCGGCATAGCCGGAGGTGAACAGCACCTTGATCCCGGGCCGGTTCTCATGGACGTAGCGGGCCACGTCGGCGCCCGTCAGCCCGTTCGGCAGGATGATGTCGGTGAAGACCAGATCGATGTCGCTCCGCAATTCGAGCACCCTCAGGGCTTGCGGACCGTCAGCCGCCTCGAGGATCGTGTAGCCGAGATCCTGCAGCCTCTGGACGGTGAGCCGGCGCACGCGGGGCTCGTCCTCGACGACGAGCACGGTCTCGCCGCGGGCCGTCATGGCCTCCATTCCGGCCCGGTCGCCCTGGGCCGGCGCGGCCGCCGGCTTGTCATCTGCCTGCGGCAGGTAGATCCGCACCGTGGTGCCGTGGCCGAACTCGCTGTAGATCTGGACATGGCCGTTCGACTGCTTGACGAAGCCGTAGACCATCGAGAGGCCGAGGCCGCTTCCCGCCCCGACCTCCTTGGTGGTGAAGAACGGATCGAAGGCCCGCTCCTGCACCTCCTTCGACATGCCCGTGCCCGTGTCGGTGACGGCGACCACGACGTAGCGGCCCGGACGCACCTCGGAATGGAGATGGGCATAATCGGCGTCGATCACCGCCCCCGAGGCCGCGATGGTCAGCCTGCCGCCCGCCGGCATGGCATCGCGGGCATTGATGGCAAGGTTCAGGATCGCGCCCTGCAGCTGGCTCGGGTCGACATCGACCTTGGACAGGCGGGGCTCCGACTTGGTTCTGACCTCGATGGTCTCCCCGAGCGCGCGGCGCAGCAGCGTCTCCATCTCCTGCAGCAGTTGCGCCACGTCCGTAGGCCTGGGCTGCAGGGGCTGGCGTCGTCCGAACGCGAGGAGCCTCCCGGTGAGTTGGGCGCCGTTCTCCGCCGTCTCCCGCGCCTCTCTCACGAGTTCGAGCTGGCGCTCGTCCGTCAGACGCATCTCGACCATCTCCAGATTGCCCAGGATGACGGTGAGCAGGTTGTTGAAGTCGTGCGCGATGCCGCCGGTCAGCTGGCCGACAGCCTCCATCTTCTGCGCCTGCCGGAGCTCCTGCTCCAGCCTCTGCCTGGCTGTCATGTCGCGGATGAAGCCGGTGAACAGGCGGTGACCATCCACCTCAGCCTCCCCGACGGCCAGCTCGATCGGAAAGACGCTGCCGTCCTTGCGCCTCGCGCTGACCACGCGCCCTACTCCGATGATGCGCCTCTCGCCCGTGCGCATGTAACGCTCGAGATAGCCGTCATGCTCCTCGCGATAGGGCGAAGGCATGAGCATGCTCACGTTGCGGCCGACGACCTCTCGCGCGTCGTAACCGAACAGGACCTCCGAGGATCGGCTGAACGATTCGATGCGGCCGCTCGAGTCGATGGTGATGAGCGCCTCGGGCGCCGTTTCGAGGATCGACCGCAGACGCGCCTCGTTCGCCTGGGAGCGCGCCTCGCTCTGCTCGAGAGCGATTCTCGCGGCCTGGTGCCCGACGGCCAGGGTCGCCGCCCACCACATGATCGCCAGGGACATGCCGCGATTGATGATGGTTTCGACGCTCCCGTAGCCCGGACTGAGGGGCGAGAGCACGTATCCCACAACGCTGAAGATCGTTCCCAGGAATGCAAGTCCGATGGCGACGCGGGCCTGGGGCAGTCTGAAGGCGAGCAGGGCCGGCCCGATATAGAGGATGCCGACGGCGTACTCAGCCGGAAGTCGGAGATCGAACAGAAAGATCGTCGTGTCGAGAGCAAGGCAGGCCGCCAGAAGCCTCTTCGGTCCGAACCCGTATCGATCGAGCCAGCGCATGAAAGGGTAAGCATACGAGCTGGAGACTTCCATCATGGACCCAACCTCAGGCGGCGGTGATGTCACGCCGTAAGCCGAACCCGCGGCATGACTGTCCCGACCATGTTCGAAGGATCCCCGGACAGGTCGAGCTTTCGTTTCCCACGTGATGAATTTGCCTCCCGAAGCCCTGCCGATGAACTGATTTTTCGCAAACTCGACCGCATGTCTCGTCAATGACGGCCTCACGGGTTCAGCAGCCGCTCCGGCGTCGACGCCGTGTGAAATAATCGTGTCGGACGCGCGCTCTGACATTCGGTCGCCGGCCGCCCGCCCTCGTCAGTTCGGCAGCGAAACCTCCGGCCTTGTGGAAACGCGGATGCCGCATGTGCGGTCCTCGTCGATCTCTCCGGCCAGCGCGACGAGCGCCGCGATGCCGCGCAGGACCACGCGGTGCCGGCCCTCGAGCGCGATCAGCCCCTCCCGCTTGAGTTTCGAGAACACGCGGCAGACGGTCTCGATGGTGAGACCCAGATAGTCCGCGATGTCCAGCCTGCTCATCGGCAGTTCGACGGCGACCGGCTTGGATCGGTCCGCACCGGTGCGCTGCGCGGCGGACACGAGGAAGTTCGCGACCCGCTCTTCGGCGCTCAGCTGCCCGAGGACGATGATGAGGTCCTGAGCGGCGCTCATCTCCTCGTACATCTTGTCCATGAGCTGCTGGCGGAGCGCCCACGAGGTCGCCGCCACCTCGATCGTGCGCTTGCGGCTAATCCGGCGCAAGCGGACCGACGTCACCGCTTCGGCCGTGTAGAGATAGGGCCCCTGAAAGGATACGCCGAGCACTTCGCCGCCGAAGGTGAAGCCGATCACGGCCCGCCGCCCATCGGGCAGGATGCGGTAGAGCCGCAGGCAGCCCTCGACGACCTGGAACACGTGCGCGGAGGCGTCCCCCTCCCAGAAAACGGCTTGGCCGGCCGCGAAATTCTCGGCTGGCTGAGCAGCGAACAGCCCCTCCAGGGTCGTCGCCTCGGACGTGAGGCTCAGGGCCGCGAACGGGGCATGGCGGCCAGAAGGTACGAGATGGGATGAGTACATGACGCCAGCTCCGCTCCGAACCATGCTTTCGGTCAGTAGAGCAGGCCCCTGTCACAGGAAAATCCTGGCCGTGTGCGCTTTTGTGACAGCCCTGTAACGAATTGTAACAGGACCTTGGCTGGAGTAGTCTTGATCAGGCTCCGGTGGAAGGGATGCCGCTCCTATCGGCTTGACCATGTCCGCCCCAGTCGATCCTGCACGACCGGGCGAGCGCCGCGTTCCCAGCGCCCGATCGTCGGGGCGGATTTGGCAGCTCTGGACCTTCGGACATGGCGGACAAGCCTCACCTTCTGATCGTCGACGACGACCACCGCATCTGCAAGATGCTCTCCGGCTATCTGTCAGAGGAAGGCTTCCGCGTCAGTGTCGCCGAGAGCGGCGCCGCAATGCGCCAACGCCTGGCGGACGAAAAGATCGACCTGATCCTGCTGGACCTGCTCCTTCCAGGGGAGGACGGCCTCGAGCTCGCGCGGGAAATCCGATCCGAGTCCAATATCGGCATCATCATGGTGACGGGCCGCGCCGACATCGTCGACGCGGTCGTCGGGCTCGAAGTCGGCGCCGACGATTATATCGCGAAGCCGTTCCACCTGCGCGAGGTGCTGGCGCGGATCAAGAGCGTCCTGCGGCGGCTCCAGCCGGCACATCCCGCGGAGGCTGCGAACGCTCCTCATCCGGAGTCCGCCGAGACCATCCGGTTCGACGGATGGTCCCTCGACCTCGGGCGAAGGGAGCTGAAGGATCCAAGGGGAACGCCCGTTCCGCTCACGACGGGAGAGTTCGACCTCCTCGTGACCTTCGCGCGGCATCCCGGCCGGGTTCTGAACCGGGACACGCTCATGGACCTCACGCGGGGGCGGCAGTGGGAGGTGTTCGACCGCGCCATCGACGCGCAGGTGGCGCGCCTGCGGCGGAAGATCGAGCCAGAGCCCAAGAGCCCGACGCTGATCAAGTCGGTCCGCGGCGTCGGCTATCTGTTCACCGGCAGCATCGAGCGGCGCTGAACGAGCGGCGCCGCGCCGCGATCCGAATGGCCAGTCCGGGAGAAGGCCTCTTCACGCTCCCGGAACGAGATGCTGCTCGATCTCATAGACCGGATGCTTGGTCAGGTCCTTGTTGACCTCGGCCATGATCTTGCGTCTGACCGCCTCCGAGAAATGCGTCCGGAGTTCGGCCAGGGTCCGCGGCGGGGCCGCGACGACGATCGCTTTCAGATCTCCGGTCGAGCACGCCGCGTTCACCATCTCTGCGACCTCGGCGGCGAACTTCTGCTCCGCACGTTGATGCCAGTCGGTCTGCCCGACGGCGGCGCGCTGGTCGAAGCCGAAGGTCCGGCCGGGCTTGTCGGTGCCCTGCTGGCTCGTCTGCGGATTGTCCGGCGCCTGGAGCACGCGTTCGACCTGCAGATTGGGAAAGACGTCGTCGCCCTGGTTCTTCAGGAACAGCGCTTTGCGGCCGTCGCTGACGAGCACCATGCCGTCATGGGGAATCTTCAGTGCCTTGTTCACGGTCATGCTCCTTCCGTTCCTGGCCCTTCTAGCAACGGACCGATGCGGGCTCTTTGACCCAGATCATACAGCGGCTCACAACAAGGCCTGATCGGCCAGGGCGAGATAGCGCTTCGCCTGCGGCATCCATTTGGCAGGCTCACGGGGCACCGGATCGAGAAGGTGCGCCAGGGAGAGTCTGGCGCGCAGAACCGCATGAAGCGCCGTATAGAGCCCCATCAGGTCGCAAGGGACCTTCTCGCCTATCAGGTCGGCCACGTACCGGATCAGGTCCGGCCCGATCCAGGCCGCCCCCAGGAAGGCGCATTCCATGCTCAGGAAGGACAACTCGTCGAACGGGTCCACCAGTCGCAGGTCCGGGTTGAACTCGAGGCAGTCGAAAATGACGATCGGCTCGGTGAGGCACACATGCTCCGGCCGCAGGTCGCCGTGGCCGTCGACGACATGGCCGGAGCGCCCGCGCTCCGCAAGGCGGTCGCGGCTGCTCAGGAGGTTCGCATCAACCCGGTCCAGAAGCGCCTCGACGCCGGGCTGCCCGGCGCGAAACTCGGGTCGCATCAGTACCGATCGGTTGGCTCCCATCTCGATGGTGAAGTGCATGAAGGGCACGTCGGGCCCGACTGCAGGGTGCTCGGCCGCCCGGTAGAAATCCGCCAGCACGGCGGCAAGCCGCACGACGTCCCCTTCGCCGACAACCCCGGCCTCAAGCCGGGCGTCGAGCATGGACTCGGCCGGCAGGCGATGCATCTCGACGAGCCAGTCGACCACGTCCCCGCTTCCGTCCAGGACGAAGCTTCCGGCCGACGAGCGCAGCAGCGGCCGGACGCCGAGATAGATGCCGGGAGCCAGGCGACGGTTGAGCCTGACCTCCTCCCGGCAGAAATGCTCCCGGGCCTCCAGGGTGGAGAAATCCAGGTAGGAGTGACGGACCGGCTTCTTCAGCTTGAATACCCTCTCGCCAGCCAGGAAGACGCAGGACATGTGGGTCTCTTTGACGATCACGTCGTCGGGCCCATGCGGATAGGCCGAGGCCGTGCCCAGGAAGCGAACCTTGTCGGCGAGGGACGGTTCTGCCGCCATGGCAGGCTTCGCGCCCGGAACGGGATCGAAGGGGCCAAGCACCATGACGTCAGCAAAGCAGTCCGTGCGGAACGGACATTGACGTGCATCAATACGCCGGGCTCCCGAAACCGTCATGGTCGGACACGGCACGTCCATGGAGGCGAGCGGGCCATGTTCGACTTCGAAGACCGCGCGAATGCAGGTCGCCGCCTGACGGTACGGCTCGCGTCGATGGCGATTGCCGACCCCGTCGTTCTGGCGCTTCCGCGCGGCGGCGTACCGGTGGGCTACGAAATCGCCAAGGCCCTGGGCGCGTCCCTCGATCTGCTGCTCGTTCGCAAGATCGGCCTTCCCTCCCAGCCGGAGCTTGCCGCCGCCGCCGTGGTCGACGGCGAGCGGTCCGACGTGGTCCTGAACGAGGAGGTCATGGCCTGGGCCGGGCTGAGCCAGAGCACCTTCGACGCTCTCGTGCAGAAGGAGCTTCTCGAGATCGAGCGGCGCCGCGCGGCCTACCTGTCGGGCCGCGCTCCTGTTTCCGTCGCAGGCAAGACCGCCATCGTGGTCGATGACGGCATCGCCACCGGAACGACCGTCCGGGCGGCCCTGAAGGCGCTGGCGCGGCGGGGCGCGAGGCGCCTCATCCTTGCCGTTCCGGTCGCACCCGCCGACGAGGTCGCGTCCCTGCGCAGGATGATCGACGACGTGGTCTGCCTCCTGACGCCCGACGTGTTCTACGGCATCGGCGAATTCTACCGCGACTTCCACCAACTCACGGACCGGGAAGTGGTGGACCTGCTGCACCAGGACCCAGTGGCTGAAGGGCCCGGACCGCATTGAGAAATGTCATGGTCCGCACGTGGCAGGACCATACCCTGTTCGGCTCTCCCCTTCCAGGCAGGCCAGCCATGACGACCTTTGCGATGACCGACCCGGCTCTCCGGCGACTGTTCGAGCGGCTCGACTTCGCCCCCCAGCCGAAGGACGAGTCCCTCGCGCGCCTCATGGAGTATTGGACAAACAAGCGGGACGGCCGCGTGGCCCCGACCCTGCAGGACATGAGCGTTTCGGAGCTCGGTGACGATAGCGCGCAAGCCTTCATCCTCCGGATCGACCCGCACGATCGGGCGCCGCTGCTCGTGTTCGGCGGAGCCGCCTTCGAAACCCTGATGGGACCCTGCGACCCGGGCGCGGACGTCCTGCGTTCGCCCGCCGAGGCGCGCGGCGCCGTGAGGTTCCGCCGGCTCGTCGAGCTCGTCCGATCCCATGCGGAGCCGGTGCTGGCGGACTTCACGACGCGCATGGCCGACAGGGTCCGGCTGAGCGTCGAGATCGTGGTGGCGCCGCTTTCGAGCTCCGATGACCGGGTCGATGGCTTGTTCGGCGGTCTGTCGATCCGGCATGTGATGTCCGGCAGGCCGGCGGAGCGCGCCCGCCGGGCACAACCGAGGAGGGACCAGCCGCTCGTCTTCGCCCTGAAGTCCGCGGCCGATCTCGGCGAGCGGATCGCCCGCCTTCTCGGGCTGCCGCTTCAGGAGCACGAGGAGCGCGACTTCGAGGATGGAGAGCACAAGATGCGTCCGCTCGTGGACGTGCGGGGCGGCGACGTTCATATCGTGGCGGGACTGCATGGCGGCGACGGGCAGAGCGTCAACGACCGTCTCTGCCGCCTCCTGTTCTTCATCGGCGCCGTGAAGGATGCCGGCGCTGCGCGCGTCACCGTGACGGCGCCGTATCTCTGCTATGCGCGCAAGGACCGTCGGACCAAGCCGAACGATCCCGTCACCACGCGCTACATCGGCCAGATCTTCGAAGCGGTCGGGACCGACCGCATCGTGACGATGGAGGTCCACAACCTCGCGGCGTTCCAGAACGCCTTCCGGTGCTCCACCACCCACATCGACGGGCATCTCGTCTTCGGCCAGCCCGTGGCGCAGTGGCTCGGCCATGCGCCGGTGGTGGTCGTCTCTCCCGACATCGGCGGCGCGAAACGGGCGGAGCAATTCCGGGAAACCCTTGAGCGACTGCTGGGCCGCCCGGTCGCGAAAGCCCTGGCGGACAAGCAGCGCAGCATGGGACGCGTCTCGGGCGATCTCTTCGTCGGCGACGTCTCGGGCTGCATCGCGGTGATCGTCGACGACCTCATCAGCACCGGAACGACCATGGCCCGCGTGGCGCAGCAATGCCGCGACCGTAGCGCGCGCGCCGTCTGGCTCGTCGCAGCGCACGGGGTCGGCGGCATGGCATCCCTCCCGAACCTGACGCAGCCCTTCATCGATCGCATCGTGCTGACGAACACGATCCCGCAGCCGCGCGACTTCGTGGTGGCGCTGGGCGACAGGCTGACGATTCTCGATGTTTCCGGAATCCTGGCGGACGCGTTGCGCCCCTGATCGACGCGGATCCGCGGCCCGCGGACTTCTTCATCGAGCGCCTGTCGGAAGGCGTCGCGACGCTTTCGGCCACGTTCCGGTTCGGCTCAGCCGGCGCGAAGACGCCACGCGGAATAGAGCCGCTCCACGTCCTCCCGCCGGCACAGTCCGGTTCCGGGTGTCATGAGGGTCGCGGCTCCCGCGGCCATGCCGAGATGGACCGCATCGCGCAGGTCCATCCCGCGCGCCAGCCCGAGAGTGATCGCCGCCACCATGCTGTCGCCGGCCCCGACCGCACTGTGGATCGGGACTTCGATCGGCGCCAGGGATTCATGGGTGTCGCGGGTAACCAGAACGGCTCCCTGCGAGCCGAGGGACACCACCACGACCTCGCTGACGCCATCCAGGATGAGCCCGCGCGCCGCCACCACCTGTTCGGCCTCGGTGCGCAGCTCGCGGCCGGTGCGCTCCCGCAATTCCCGGATGCTCGGCTTGAGAAGGTAGACCCCGGACTTCGTCTGCTTCAAGGCCTCGCCCGAGGTGTCGAGGACGAAGCGGACGCCGAGGCGGCGCGTCACGTCCGCGATCTTCTGGTAGAAGTCCGCCGGCACCCCCGGCGGCAGACTGCCGCTCGCGACGATGAAGCGGGCGTCGCAAGCCGTCTTCGCGAGGGTTTCGAGGCAGAGGTCCTGCTCGGCCCGGGACAACTCGGGACCCGGCAGCACGAACCGGTATTGCTGCCCGCTGCGCCGCTCGTCGACCGTGAAGCTTTCGCGGGTCGGGCCGGCGACCGGAATGCGCTGGTGGGGAACGCCGTCCCGATCGAGCAGGAGGTCGAGGGCGTCGCCGGCCGGTCCTCCGGCCGGAAAGACCGCGAGGCCATCGCCGCCGAGGGTCCGCACGACCCGCGCCACATTGATGCCGCCTCCCCCGGGGTCGTAGCGGGGCTGCCCGCATCGCACCTTGTCGGTCGGCACCACGGCTTCGGCGCTGGTCGCGATGTCGAGAGCCGGATTCATCGTGATCGTGACAATGTCCGGCATCGGGACAAACTCCTATCCTGGTGCGGTAGGGCCTTTTTCGGTCTGCCATAAATGTCGCGCTCCCGGTTCGGGGCAAGGAAGGCGCCTTCGGACGACGGGCGAGCTCCTGCCGAGGCCCTTGCTCCTCCCGACGGCGAATTGAGCAAGATCAACGCCGGCATCGGGCGTTCTGCCACACTCCCGCTGGAGCCGAGGGCAGAGCGTCATCGGGATTCATCGCTCGGCTTCCTGGGAGACCAACATGGCTTTCAAGGACCTCCTCGTCCTGGCGGGCGCCGGCACGGAGCCGGCCAGCACCTACGCGCTGTGGCTCGCCGGCGCCTGCGGCGCGACGCTGACCGCGGCAGCCCCCGTGATCGAACCGTCGGTTCCGGCCTACGTGATGGCGGAGATGCCTGACGATGTGCTCGACCGGATCCGGGACGATGCGGAAGCGTCCGCGACAGCGGCCCTGGAGGCCGTCTCCGCAGATGCGCAGCGGACGGGCCTGACGCTGGAAACGTTGCGTTTCAGGGCGACGCCCAACTCCGTCGGCGACGTGCTCGCCCGGGCGGCGCGATGCTACGACCTGACAATCCTGCCGCAGCCGGACCCTACGGGCGTCGATACCTCGGACATCGTCGAAGCGGTCCTTTTCGGATCGGGGCGTCCCCTCATGATCGTGCCCTATATCCGCGCCCGGTCGGACAGCCGGCGGGTGCTGGTCGCCTGGGATGGCGGCGAGCCGGCGGCCCGCGCCGTGTCGCAGGCGCTGCCGATTCTGGAGAAGGCGCGCCATGTCGAGATCCTCACCGTCGGCGAGGATGCGGGCAGCCGCCCCTTCCTGTCGGGCCACGATCTTGCCCGCCATCTCGGACGACACGGGATCACGGCGGAACCCCGGCATGTGGTGGGCGGCGACATCGGCGTCGCAGACCTCATGCTCTCCCACGCGGCGGATATCGGAGCCGACCTCATCGTGATGGGCGGCTACGGCCATTCGCGCCTGCGCGAGATCGTCCTCGGCGGCGCGACCCGCGAGATCCTGCGCTCGATGACGGTTCCCGTGCTCATGTCCCACTGAGGAAGCCGCATGTCCTCGGCCGAACTCCGCGACGTCGCTCCGGACCCGCCCCGCTGGTCGCTCGATCACGCCGGCAACGAGGCGCGTGTCGGCATGGCGGGGAATTGGACATCGGACCAGGCGACGGCCATCGAAGCGTCGGTCGCGGATCTCGTGGCCGCCACGCGACGGGACCGGAGTGTCGTTATCGACCTGTCCCAGGTGGACAGGCTCGACACGGTCGGGGCCTGGCTCCTCGACCGCACGCGGCACGAGCTCGCCAGGCAGGGCTATGCGGTGACCTTCGCGGGGGCCAGCGACGAGCATCGCAT
>JAFAAP010000086.1 GCA_023426505.1 Pseudomonadota bacterium | reverse complement strand
GGTGTGACGGTGCCAGCGCACCGTCACCAAATAGCCCAATGGCTCAAGCGGTCAATGTCGCTCTGACCTTGGCGCGGAACTCGTCGATGCAGACGAGCTTCCCTTTCCGCTCCACGTGCCAGAAGGTCCAGCCGTTGCAGGCGGGCAGTCCCTGCGTCAGGGCGCCGATCTTGTGGATCGACCCGATGATGGCCCCGAGGGCAAGGGAGCCGTCGGCGCGCACGGTCGCCTGGAAGCGGCGGCGCTCGTCGACGAGGGTCTCGCCGGCCGCGACATGGCCGCTCTCGATCAGGGACAGGAAGGGCACGCGCACCTCGGCGCGCTTTTCCGGCGGCGCCGCGATCGAGGCGTCCGACAGTGGCACGACTGCGTCGATTCGCGCACGCGCCGCCTTGGCATAGGTCGGGTCGCGCTCGAGGCCGATGAAGTTGCGGCCAAGCTTCTTGGCCACGGCCCCGGTGGTGCCGGAGCCGAAGAAGGGGTCGAGCACCACGTCGCCCGGATTGGACGAGGAGAGCAGCACGCGCGCCAGCAGCGCCTCGGGCTTCTGGGTCGGGTGGACCTTCCGCCCGGCCTCGTCCTTCAGGCGCTCCTCGCCGGTGCAGATCGGGATGAACCAGTCGGAGCGCATCTGAACGTCTTCGTTCGCGGCTTTGAGCGCCTCGTAATGGAAGGTGTAGTTCTTCGCCTCCGCGCTCTTTGAGGCCCAGATCATGGTCTCGTGCGCGTTGGTGAAGCGGCGTCCCCGGAAGTTCGGCATCGGGTTCGCCTTGCGCCAGACGATGTCGTTGAGGACCCAGAAGTTCAGGTCCTGCAGCGCGGTGCCGACGCGGAAGATGTTGTGGTAGGAGCCGATCACCCACAGCGTCGCGTTCTTCTTCATCACGCGGCGCACGGCCAGAAGCCAGGCGCGGGTGAACGCGTCGTAGTCGGCGAAGCTCGCGAACTTGTCCCAGTCGTCGTCGACCGCGTCGACGAGGCTCTGGTCCGGGCGCGTGAGCGCCTGCTCGAGCTGGAGGTTGTAGGGCGGGTCGGCAAAGACCACGTCCACGCTCTCGGGCGGAAGCTTCTCGAGATTGGCGATGCAGTCGCCGAGAAGGATCTCGTTGAGAGGAAGAGGCTGCAGGACGGACAGGGGGGCTTTGAGCCCCGTCCGAGGCGCCGACGCAGACCGCCCGGTACGCGAGACATGGATCCGGGAGGTGGCGCCGGCGGCCCCGGTACGCGAGGTACCCATGGGTGATCACCGGTTACGCAACTGACAGTCCGGATCATGGTCCGTTAGGGTAAAGATGAAGTTTCCAAGTGGAAAAATCGGCGTGTTATTTTAGGTCGGCAATTCTTGCCTACGCATTGAAAATATTGATATTTTTGCGTTAACGGACGTTAAGGTAGGTTACAGGTCGAGTAACCCTTGCCTCAGGGGCGCGAAACTCAACCGATGGAAGGGGCAGGGGCCCTCCTTCGCCAGCACCGTGAGGTGGGTCTTGGTGCTGTAGCCGGCGTTCGACGCGAAACCGTAGGCCGGATAAGCGTTTCCGAGCCGCGCCATCAGCCGGTCGCGCACCACTTTCGCGACGATCGACGCCGCCGCGATGGAGGCGATTCGCGAATCGCCCTTCACGATGGCCTCGACGGAGCAGGGCAGGTCCGGTGGATCGTTGCCGTCGACGAGCGCCATGTCGGGCCGGCAGGGAAGCGCCGCGAGCGCGCGGCACATGGCCAGAAGCGACGCCTGACGGATGTTGATGCTGTCGATCTCCGCATGCGAGATCGATGCGATCCCCACATGCGACGTGGCGAGGATCTTGGCGAACAGGGTCTCGCGCTTCTGGGCCGTCAGCGCCTTCGAATCGGCAAGCCCTTCAGGCACCCGCTCCAGATCGAGCACGACCGCGGCAGACACGACGGGACCGGCCAGCGGCCCGCGCCCGACCTCGTCGAGGCCCGCGATGCAGGTGAAGCCGTCCGCGCGGGCGGCGAACTCGCGCTCGAGGCCGAGGCTCGGCTTGGGCAGGGTGCGAATCGGTGCCGTCATGGCGGGATGAAAGCCGGGATGCCGATGCTTTTCTACCCCTCGGCCGACTCGTCAGTGACGCAGGGGAGGACGCCACTCCCGTCATTCCGGGCTCGCGCCCACGGTGCGCCCCGGAATGACGGTGGAGGGTTTTCAAAACAGGCTCAGCTGCCCCGTCTCCTTCGCGGGCGGCCGGAACAGGTCCGTGCGCAGCTTCAGGGAGCGCTTGTTCAGTCCGAGCCTCTCGGCGGTGGTCTCGAACCTTCGGCCGATCATCCAGGCATAGGGGCCGATGCCGGTCTGGCGCACGCCCCATTGGGCGTCGTAGTCCTTGCCGCCGCGCGCCTCCTGCAGCAGCGAGAACACGTGGTTGAGCTTGTCGGGATAGTGCTCGGCGAGCCAGTCGCGCACGAGCTCCTTGAGGTCGTGCGGCAGGCGCAGCAGCACGTAGCCGGCCTCCGTAGCGCCCGCCTCGGCAGACGCCTTGAGGATCGCCTCAATCTCGTGGTCGTTGATGGCCGGAATGATGGGCGCCACCAGCACCGTCACCGGAATGCCGTTCTCGGAGAGCCTGCGCACGGTCTCGAGGCGCTTGGCCGGTGAGGCGGCGCGGGGCTCCATCTTCCGGGCGAGCTTCGGGTCGAGGGTGGTGATCGAGATCGCCACCTTGGCGAGCTGCTTGTCGGCCATCTGGGCCAGGATATCGATGTCGCGGGTCACCAGGGCCGACTTCGTCACGATCCCGACCGGGTGGTTGGCCCGGTTCAGCACCTCCAGGATGCCGCGCATGATGCGGAAGCGCCGCTCCACCGGCTGGTACGGATCGGTGTTCGACCCGATCGCGATGGTGCCCGGCTGGTAGTTCGGGGCGCGCAGCTCCTTCTCCAGCAGTTCCGGGGCGCTGGGCTTGGCGAAGATCTTGGTCTCGAAATCGAGGCCCGAGGACAGGCCCTGATAGGCATGGCTCGGCCGGGCGAAGCAGTATGAGCAGCCGTGCTCGCAGCCCCGATACGGGTTGATCGAGCGGTCGTAGCCGATATCGGGCGAATCGTTTCGCGTGATGACCGTGCGCGGCTTCTCGATGATGACCTCGGTCGGCAGGGGAGGCAGGTCCGCCTCCAGGTCCCAGCCGTCGTCGAACCTCTCCTTCTGCGCCGGCTCGTATCGGCCGGTTGGGTTCGACACGGCCCCGCGCCCCCGGCGCTGGTCCGCCTCGACCCGGTAGGCCGGGTCGTCCATCCGGCGGCGGGCCGCCTCCGCCGCCTCGATCGGGCTGCGGGTCGCGGGCCGGGAGCGGACGGGATCACGGGCGCTATCCTTGGCGCGGATGGTCATGGGGGCCTCGAACGAATCCAAGCTTGAGAACAGACTAGGAACAAAGAACAAAACTGGAACAAAATCAAGTCTTCTTCATGGCGACGCCGATGCGCAGAGAGGCTAGAATGTCCACATGATCACCGTTCTCGTACGCGTCACCCGGGGACCCGAGGCCCTGGCCGTGACCTTGAGTTCCCTCGTGCCCGCTGTCGCGGCGGGGCTCGTCGGCGATGCCGTTATCCTGGCGCCCCGGGAGGATGACGCCGTCGCACGCGTGGCCGATGCCACCGGCGCGACCCTGGTGGTCACGGAGGAGAATTCCTGGCGGTCCGGCGCGGAGGTGGCCCGGCGGGACTGGCTCCTGTGCCTCGACGACGGCGACATCCCGCAGGAGGGCTGGATCCGGGTTCTCGAACGCTTCGTGAGCCTCAGCCGCCCGGAGCGGCGCGTCGCGCGGCTGAGGCATCGGCAGACCGGCCTCGTCCGTCGCATCGTCGACGCAATGCGGCGCCTCGTCGGCCATTCGACCGTCCGGGCGGGCGACCTGGTCCACCGCCGAATCCTGCTCGACGGGGTGAGGCCGCAAAAGCCTGTGCGGCTCGCCGCCGTAATCGAGCGCGACCCGTCCTTCGGCTAAGGGATCAGCCCTTCGTCCGCTTCAGGTGCTCGTCGAGGCGCGGCATGATCTCGACGAAGTTGCACGGCCGGGAGCGATAATCGAGCTGGGTTTCCAGGATTCCGTCCCAGGCGTCCTTGCAGGCGCCGGGAGAGCCCGGCAGCACGAAGATGAAGGTCGATCCGGCCACTCCGGCGGTGGCGCGGGATTGGATCGTCGAGGTGCCGATCTTGTCGAAGCTGATGCGGTGGAACACGGCCGAGAAGCCGTCCATGCGCTTCTCGAACAGGGGCTCGATGGCCTCGGGCGTCACGTCGCGGCCGGTGAAGCCCGTGCCGCCGGTGGTGATGATCACGTCGATCGCCGGATCGGCGATCCAGCCCTGCACCTTCGCGCGGATGGCCTCCACGTCGTCGGTCACGATGGCGCGGTCGCCGAGCCGGTGCCCGGCCTTGGTCAGGCGCTCGGCCAGCGTCGCGCCGGACCTGTCCTCCTCCAGCGAGCGCGTGTCGGAGACCGTCAGCACCGCGATGGAGAGGGGGATGAAGGTGAGGGACGGGTCGATGCCGGGCATGGGAAGGGCTCTGGTGAATCGAGCAGTTATCTAGAGCGGGTGAGGGCAAGGTTCCACCGCTGCCGTCATTCCGGGGCCGCGCAGCGGAGCCCGGAACCCATAAACACCACAGTTCCAACAAGAGGTGGTGAGCGTTTCGCCTCCCCCTGCACCGTCAGCGGCTCTGGGTTCCGGGGCCCGCACCTCCGGTGCGCCCCGGAATGACGGTGGAGAGTGGGCAATTAAAGCCTCGCCGCCCGGAACGTGTCGCAGGCCTGCACCTGTCCGCTCTTCAGGCCCGTCGTGAGCCAGCGCATACGCTGCTCGGAGGAGCCGTGGGTGAAGCTGTCGGGCACGACGCGGCCCTGGCTCTGCTTCTGCAGGCGGTCGTCGCCGATGGCCTCGGCGGCCCGGATCGCCTCCTCGATGTCGCCCTGCTCGAGCGACTGCCAGCGCTGGTTGGAATGGTGCGCCCAGACGCCTGCGAGACAGTCGGCCATCAGCTCGACCCGGACGGAGAGCTGGTTGCGCTCGGAACCGCCGACCTGCTGCTGGCGCTCCTGGACGCGGGGCAGAATGCCGAGCTCGTTCTCCACGTGGTGGCCGACCTCGTGCGCGAGCACGTAGGCATAGGCGAAGTCGCCGCCGGCGCGGAAGCGCTGCTGCATCTCCTGGAAGAAGGACAGGTCGATGTAGATGGTCTGGTCGAGCGGGCAGTAGAACGGCCCCATGGCCGATTGCGCGCCGCCGCAGCCGGAGCGGGTCGCGCCGGAGAAGAGCACGAGCTTCGGCGGATCGTACTGGCGGTTGGTCTGCTGGGGCAGCACGGTCTTCCACACGTCCTCGGTGTTGCCGAGGATCGCGGAGGCGAAGCGGCCCATCTCGTCCTGGGGCGTGCCCTGGCGGCCCTGCTGTTGCTGCTGGTAGCCGGAGCCGCCGCCCGCGATCATCTCGGCGCCGCCGATCAGGACGCGGGGATCGATGCCCAGCGCCCAGCCGACCAGGCCGAGGATGATGATGGTGCCCATGCCGAGGCCGCCGGCGCCGCCGGGAATGCCCATGCCGCGTCGGTCTTCCACATTGGACGAGGTTCGAAAGTCTTCCCAGCGCATGGTCCACCTACCAAAAGCGGCGCAACGTACCGCACGGTCTTAAAGCTGAACCTTATAGGCGGGTTCCGTCCCGGGGCGGAAGACCGCCTCAATCCTTTCCGTCGAGCGCACGGCGAAGGGCCGTGAAATCCCGCCAGCCGAGCCGCTTCTGCAGGGGCTGGCGCAGGAGATAGGCCGGGTGCAGGGTCGGAAGCGTGCGGATTTCGCGCCCGTCCTCCGTCTTGTAGGTGAACCAGCGCCCGCGGGTGCGCAGGATCCCGTCCTTGACCCCGAGCAGGTTCTGGGCGGCCGGGCCGCCGAGGCAGAGCAGGATTTCGGGGCTGGCGAGCTCGATCTGACGGGCGATGAACGGCTTGCAGATCGCGACCTCCTGCGGGGTCGGCGTGCGGTTCCCCGGCGGGCGCCACGGCACGATGTTGGCGACGTAGACGTCGGATCGGTCGAGGCCGATGGTGGCGAGCATCCGGTCGAGAAGCTGGCCGGAGCGGCCCATGAAGGGCTTGCCGATCCGGTCCTCGTCGGCTCCGGGCGCTTCGCCGACGAGCATGACCCGGCCTTCCGGGTTGCCGTCCGCGAACGCGAGGTTCTTGGCGCTGAACTTGAGGGCGCAGCCGTCGAACTCGCGAAGGAGCCCTTCGAGCTCCTCCAGGGACTTGGCGTCGCGGGCCAGTTCCCGCGCCATGGTGGCCACGTCCTCGGGCGCGGCTGCCGCCATCTTGGGCAGCGTGCGCGCAGGCGGGGGCGCGGCCGGTTGAGCCGGCTGGCGCCTCGGCTCCTGAGCCTTGGCTTGAGCGGGGTCAGGGGCCGGCTCGGCGAAGCGGTTGTGGGGCGTTTCGTCCAGGGCAAGGTCCACCCCCGCCTCGACATGGAAGTCGAGGAGCGCCTGGAGAGCGTCGCGGTCGTGAGGGTGATCCTGCATGGATCGTATGTAAGCATCCTGAGGGCGATGAACAACTCGGGCCTGTCGAGGGCCCGGCAGATCGCGGCTCTACGAAATCAGGTCGAAGAGGGTCGGCCCCTCGTCGCGGGGGGCGCCGTGGCTGGGGCGGGGGCCGGGGGGGGGTTTTGCGCGTTTAGGGGCGCCGGCCGCGGCCGGTAAGTCCCGGTGTCCGTCAGTCCGATCAGCCTTTCCGCAATCACCTCGAACCGGAGTCCGCCATGAGCTTTTCCGTCCAGGGCAAGGTCGCGCTCGTCACCGGCGCCAACCGCGGGATCGGCAAGTCCATCGTCGAAACGCTCCTGAAGAACGG
>JAFAAP010000038.1 GCA_023426505.1 Pseudomonadota bacterium | reverse complement strand
GGCCGGAACCGCGTCCACGCCGCGGCTCGACCGGGCCACGAGGGCCGAGAGCTCGTTGAGGGCCTTGATCTGGTCGGCGACCACACGGCGCATGTTGGCCGTGGTTTCCTGGGTCTCCTGCGGGATCTCGACGACGCCGCGGCGGAGTTCCGCCCGGGTGTTCTCCAGCTCGCGCTGGATCTGGCCGGTCATGCCGCGCAGCTCGCCCATGGTGTCGCGGAACTTGGTGGTGGCGTTGTTGAGCGCTTCGGCCATCTCGGCCGCGGCCTGCTCGTAGGCGGTGCGAAGGGCGGCGGCGGTGCGCTCGCCTTCCTGGCCCGTCGACGAGCGGATGATCTCGAACTGCTCGCCGATGGCGCGGGTCGTGGCCTGGGCGGATTCGGCCAGCACGGTGCCGATCTGGCGCGCCTTGCCCTCCGCGTTCTGGAGGGAGCCCTCCACGAGCGCCGTGAAGGTGCGCGTGACGGTCTCCAGCTCCTGGGAGCGGTCGTTGATGCGGGTCAGAAGCTCGCCGAGGGCTTCCTGACGGCCGCTGAGCGCGACATCCATGCGGGCCTCGACCCGCTCCAGGGCCGCGGCGGCCTCGGTCAGGGTCTGGATCTGCTCGCGGGTCGCGTCGGTCAGCGCACGGCCGCGCGCTTCCAGGCTGCCCGCGAGGGCGGAAGCCTGCTGGATCGCGCCGGTCGACACGGAGCGCAGAGCCTCGACCTGGTCCCCGACCTGAGCGGAGGCCTGGCTCGTCTGGGCTGCGACTTCGGCCAGCAGGCTCTGGATCTGCTGCACCTGTCCGCCGAGACCTTCCTCGATGGCGCCCAGGTTGCCGCTGGCGCTCGCCGCCACCTGCTGGAGCAGGCGGTTGGCCTCCTGCAGCCGGTCGAGCACGTCGGACAGCTCGCCGCGCAGGCGCTGGTTGGTGCCGACGAGGGTCTCGACGGCCTGGGTGGTGGTGACGTCGATGGAGCTGCGCAGGGCCTCGGTGGACTGCACGTAGGCGGCCGAGAGTTCCATCGTACGCTCCTGGAGGGCCGACAGCATGGTGCTGCTGCGGTCCTGCAGGCTCGCCACGATGGCGTTGCTGCGCTCCTCGAGGGTGCGGAGCGTCGTCTCGCTGATTGCCGTGACCTCGCGGCCCAGGGAGGCGCCGCGCTCGTCGAGGCTCGACACGAGGGCCGTGCCCTGGTTGTCAAAGAGGCCGCGGATCTCGTCGATCCGGCCGCCGAGGGAGGCGAGGACCGTCTGGCCGCGCTCTTCGATCGCGCCGGCGACACCGTCGAGGCGGTTCACCACGCGATCCTCGAAGCTCGTGACGCGCTGGTCGAGAGTGGTGGCGATCTCCTCGGCGCGGGTGCCGAGGGTCTGATTGATCTCGAAGGCCCGGGCGCCGAGCGTCTCGGTGATCTCGCCGGCGCGGTCGCTGAGAATGCGGTTGATGGCGGTGGCGCGGGCGTCGAGCGCTTCGCCGATCTGCTCGGCCTTGGCGGAGATCGTCTCGGCGATGGCGCCGGTGCGGGCCGTGATGGCCTGGCTGATCTCGTCCACGCGGGCTTGGAGCGAGTTGGCCACGTCGCGTCCGCCTTCGGCCATGACGCGGGCCATCTCGCCGGTGCGGACCACGAGCGCCTCGTTGAGGGCTGCGGCGCGGGCGCCCAGCGTCTGGTCGACGCGCTCCACGATGGTGTCGAAGTTCGCGGTGATCTCGGTCGCGCGGCGGGAGGCGCGATCCTCGAGGGCGGAGAGCTGCGTTTCGATGGCGGTGGTGGCCTCACGGGCGCGCTCGCCGAAGGACTCGGCCATGGTCTTGCCCTGCACCGAGATGAGCCGGTCCATCTCCTCGAAGCGGCCGCTGATCGTTTCGGTCAGGCTGCCGACGTCGTTGGAGATGCGCTCCGCCACCTCGCCGCCGCGACGCATGACGTCCTCGAAGGCGGCAAGGCGGGTGCCGAGGGTCTCCTCCATCTCGCGGCCGCGGGTGTCGACCGTCTCGGCCGTCCGGTTGAGGGCTTCGTTGACGCGCGAGCCCTGGCTCGCGATGGCCAGCACGATGCCCTTGCCGGTATTGGCGAGGTTGAGCTGCGCTTCGTCGGTGTGGCGGGTGAGGGTCTCGGAGAATTCCTGGCTGCGGTTCTCAATGGCGGCCTGGAACTCCTCGACCTTCGCGCCCATGAGCGAGGCCACCCGGTCGCCTGCCTCGGTGAGGCTGGCTTCCAGGGCCTGGCCCTGCACGGTGACGGATTCGCTGACGCGCTGGCTGGCGGTCTCGAGACGGTTGGCGAGGTCCTCGACGCGGGTGCCGATCGCCTCGTCGGCGAGGCGCACCGCGCCTTCGAGATGCTCGCGCACCTCGGTGCCGCGCTGGGTGATCTCCCCGACGATCTCGTTGCCGGTCGCGGCGAGCTGCTCGCGCAGAGCCGTGCTGCGGGCGACGATCACGTCCGCGATCTCGATGCCGGTCGAGGCGATCTGGTCGCGCACGACGGTGCCGCGGGTCGACAGATCCGTCAGAAGCGCGTTGGCGGTCACGGCGAATTCGGTGCGCATGGCGCCGCCGCTGGTGGTCAGCTCCTCGACGATGGAGGCGCCGGTGGAGGATAGCTCCTCGCTCACGGTCGCGCCGGCGGCGGCGATCTGGTCGCGCAGGTCCGCGGTGCGGGCGGAGATGTCGTCGGCGATCACGCCGCCGGTCGCGGCGAGCTTCTCGGTGATCTCGCTGCCGCGCTGGGTGAAGCTGTCCTCGAGGGTGCGGGCCGTCTGCTCGAAAGCCTCGCGCACGTCGTTGCCCTGCTGGGCGAGGGCGTCGATGACGCCGCGGCCGGTCTCGGCCAGGGTGCGGGTGACCTGGCTCGCGCCGTCCTGCAGGTGACGGGTCAGCACGTCGCCGGTGCGCTCGAACGCGCCGGTGATGTCCTGCGCCTTGCTTTCGAGAGCGCCCGTGATGGTGGTGCCGACCTCGGCGATGCCCTGCTTGATCTCTTCGCTGGTGCCGGTGATGCGCTCCACGAGCTCGACGCCGCGGCTCGCCATCTCGTCGACGACGCGCTCGCCCGCGCGGCCAAGGGCCTGCGTGATCTGCTCGCCGCGCTGATCGAGCGAGACGGTCACGCGCTCGCCGGCGCCGGTGACGCTCGACACGACACGCTCGGCCGCCTCGTCGAGATCCTGGATCAGGCTCTGATGGACCCCCGTGATGGCGCCGCGGACACGCTCCGCGTTGGTGACGATGGCCTCGCGCTGGGTGACGAGCTCGTCCACCAGGGAGCGGATGCGGATCTCGTTGTCGGAATAGGCGCGCTCGAGCGTTGCGATCTCGCTGCGCACGAGGGTTTCCAGCTCGCCGGCGCGGGCAAGCGCGCGCTCCACGCCGTCGCCGACCGCCGCCACCTCGCGGCGCACCGCCTGCGAGACCGACAGGACCGCATCGGTCGAGAAGCTCTCCGGCTGGGCAAGGCGCACGGCGACCTCGCTGATGGCGCGGGCGACGAGCTTCATCTCCTGCGAGCGCACGGTGAGCATCGCGGCGATGTAGAGAAGGACGATCGGGCCGAGCAGGAGGGCGGCGCCGATGCCGAGCTGGCGCGGCGTGAACGTGGCCAGCAGCTGGTCCGGAGTCGTGACGCCGAGGGAATACACATAGGCGACGGCTGCGCCGATCCACACGAGGGACAGGAGGGTCGCGACATTGTACGGCCGGCCCGACGGACGGACCTGAAGCGCCTGCAGCATCACCCCGACGTTCTGGCGGTCGTCGTTGGCCACCGAGGCGCGGTCGGGAGCCACGAACGGGCGCGGCGTGTCGTCGGACCGGGCGGCGGGCTTGGACTCGCGCACGTCCTCGCGGTCGCCGGAAGCGTCCGGGTCCATCCCGAACGGGCCGCTGGTGAAGTCATGGTCGTCGATGTCGGGCAGCCGGGGCTCCCCGCGAGAAGCGTTGTCGTCCGACCGGCCGGCCGGCTGGATCGCGAAGGTGTCTTCGAGATTGAGCGCCTGCTCGACGGCCGAAAGGGCCGCCTCAGCCGGATCTTTGATCTTCTTCTTCTCGATCGCCATGATCTGCCTCGTGACGCAACTGATGAAGGTTGCAGCTGGACGTATCCCATTGACGGAAAATGGAAAACGCGTGGCCCCAACCCGATCCGGAGCCCTCCCAGAAGGGTTCCGTATGGTAATCTACTATTTACCAAACGAGTTTAGCGGCCGGTCTGGATGAAGGGAACCCGATGTCCCCTGCCACTTGCGAACGTCGTTAACGGGTCGGTAACCAGTGGTGCGGGGGAAATTGAGGCAAAAAGACGGCGGGCTGCGTGCGTCACTCGTCTTCCTGTGCACCTTCGCTTAAATATCCGCCGTCAGTTAGAGGTCCGCAATGATCAAGATCACGTTCATCGATGCCGAAGGCACCGCCCGCACCGTCGACGCCGAGGAGGGCTCGACCGTCATGGAGACGGCAATCCGCAACGGCATTCCGGGAATCGAGGCCGAATGCGGCGGCGCCTGCTCCTGCGCGACGTGCCATGTCTACGTGGCCGAGGAGTGGGAGGCGGCCACGGGCCAGCCCCAGCCGATGGAAGAGGACATGCTTGACTTCGCGTTCGACGTCCGCCCGAATTCCCGCCTGTCGTGCCAGATCCGCGTGAGGCCCGAGCTGGACGGCCTCGTCGTTCACACGCCCATCCGCCAAGGCTGATCCGGAGAGTTCCCCATGTTCAAGACGATCCTCGTTCCCGTCGACCTCGCCGAGGTCGAGGCCGCCAAGCCCGCCATCGACAAGGCGGTGGAACTCGCCAACGGCGCCGAGGGCACCTTGCGCCTCGTCTATGTCCGGCCCGTCGTGCCGGTTACCTATATGGAATTCATGCCGGCGGCCTTCGACGAGGAGCAGCAGGCGGAAGCCGAGAAGACCCTCGCGGAGCTGGCTTCGACCGTGAACCTTCCGGCCGAGCGCGTCTCGGCGGTCGTCCGCCTCGGCTCCATCTACAACGAGGTCCTGGACGAGGCCGAGAAGACCGGCGCCGATCTCGTGGTCATCGGCTCCCACCGGCCGACCATGGCGACCTACCTGCTCGGCTCCAACGCCTCGACCATCGTGCGCCATGCCCGGTGCTCGGTGCTCGTGGTCCGCACCTGACGGTCCGCGACCTCGAGAATCCCGAGGCGCAAAGAAAAAGCCGCGGCAAGAGGGATGTGCCGCGGCCGTGAAGTCGGCTCAGTGACGCGACCGAACGGGGCGTTCGGTCAGCGCTTCCACTGGGTCGGGTCGCCCGCGAGCACGATTCGCTCTTCCTTCTGGAACATCATGGTGCCGGCCACCGCCGACCCGATGAGGGCGAACGCAAGCGCGAGCTTGACGAGCATGTTGATCTTCATAGTCGTTTCCCTTTGCTGGAGCCCCAGGCCCGGAGGGGCCGAAGCTTAACAATGTTACATTATGGGCGCGACCAGCCCCGTCAATGGGAATTCTGCCCTGAAGAAGACGGTTTTACGCAATAATCGCAATGACTTCGCGAAATCGGCGGGGGTGACGCAGCGGCCAGTCACGCCACGGTTGCGTTCAGGGCCGGCTCGGCAGGAGCTCCGGCGGCGGCGTCTCGGGGCGGAAGGGCCGCGGCTTATTGAGGCGCACCATCGGCTCGATCTGCCAGACGCCCACCAGGGCGAAGAGCGCGCCCAAGAGGGCGACGCCGGTCGATCCCATCTGGAAGGCGCGCCAGATCAGGATCGCCATGGCCAGGAGCGACGCGACGGCTAGGAGGGTGGTGGACAGCCAGATCCAGTAGGGCTTTCCGGCCTCGAAGCGCGCATCCGGGTTGGCTTGCGCGATCGCCGAGAAGAGGGCTTGGGCAAAGGCCCGGTACGCTCCGGTCCGTTGCTCGGCCTCGATCATGCTCTTCCAGCTGACGGACGTGAAGGATAAGGTCTTGCCGTCCTTCATCCGGACCTTCGTGCGATAGGCCTTCTGGCCGAAGCGGCCGGGCTCGTAGACCATGCGTACGGACTCGACGGCCCCGAGCCGCACCTGGTGAACCTTGCGGCCGGTATCCACGATGAGCTCGTCGCCCTTGAGGGTGAAGCTGATCGGCCCGCCGACGGGGCGGGGATTGTGCTCGTAGGTCTGGGTCATTCGTTTCTAGCGCACCAGTTCGCGCATCGCCTGATCGATGCCTTCCAGGTTGAGCGGATACATGCGGTCGGCGAAGAGCTGGCGCATGAGGTTGATCGACTGGGTATAGCCCCAGTGGGATTTCGTCACCGGGTTGAGCCAGACCGCCCTTGGAAAGTGATCGACGATGCGCTGCATCCAGACTTGGCCGGTTTCCTCGTTCCAGTGCTCCACCGACCCGCCGGGCACCATGATCTCATAGGGGCTCATCGAGGCGTCGCCCACGAAGACCACCCGGTAGTCGGAGCCGTAGGTGCGGATCACGTCGAGGGTCGCGATCTTCTCGTCGAAGCGCCGGCGGTTCTCCTTCCACACATGCTCGTAGACGCAGTTGTGGAAATAGAAGTGCTCGAAGTGCTTGAACTCGAGCCGCGCGGCCGAGAACAGCTCCTCGGCGGCCTGGATGTGCCAGTCCATCGAGCCGCCCACGTCGAGGAAGAGCAGGACTTTCACGGCATTGCGGCGCTCGGGCCTCAGGCGCACGTCGAGATAGCCCTTGTGGGCGGTCTCGTGGATCGTCTCGTCGAGGTCGAGCTCCTCCGGGGCGCCCGTGCGGGCGAAGCGGCGCAGGCGCCGGAGCGCGATGCGCATGTTGCGCACGCCGAGCTCCACGCCGTCGTCGAAATCCTTGAACTCGCGCTTGTCCCAGACCTTCACGGCCCGGAAGTTGCGGTTCTTGTCCTGGCCGATGCGGATGCCTTCCGGGTTGTAGCCGTAGGCGCCGTAGGGCGAGGTGCCGGCCGTGCCGATCCACTTGCTGCCGCCCTGGTGGCGGCCCTTCTGTTCCTTCAGGCGCTCCTTGAGGGTCTCGAAGAGCTTGTCCCAGCCCATCGCCTCGATCTGCCGCTTCTCCTCCTCGGTGAGGTAGCGCTCCGCGAGCTTGCGCAGCCACTCCTCGGGGATCTCAGCCGTGCCCAGCGCCTGCGCCAGGTTCTCGATGCCCTTGAAGACGTGCCCGAAGACCTGGTCGAACTTGTCGAAGTGCCGCTCGTCCTTCACCAGGCAGGCGCGGGAGAGATAGTAGAACTCCTCCACGCTCTTGTCGGCGAGGTCCTGGTCGAGCGCCTCCAGCAGGGAGAGGTATTCCCGCAGGGAGACGGGGACCTTGGCCGCGCGCAGCTCTGTGAACAGGGTGAGGAACATCGCGTCAATGTCCGGCAACCGTCTTCCAGGTCAAGCCACAAAGCCGTCAGGTTCCATGAAATCCGGGCTGTCCGGTCAGCTCCTGACCTGGCCGGCGCGCTCTGCCGCGGGCGCCGCGGCCGTCGATTTCCCGATCGTGCGCCGGGCATGGAACTGCGCCCGCTCGGGATCGCGCTTGCGGTTGCTGCTGCGCAGGATCGTCCTGAACTCGTCGCGCCGCTCATGGATCGACGCGATGACGAGCCCCATGGGAACGCCGATGTCGCTCAGGACCGCCTCGCTCAGCTGCAGCGACGCCTCGATGGTCTCCGGCACCGCATCGTCCACGCCGAGATCGTAGAGCTGGACCGCATGGCGGGCGTCTCGGGCGCGGGCCACGATGGTGATCTCCGGATTCTCCTGCCGGGCGGCCGTCACCACCGCCTCGATGGAGCTCAGGGTATCCAGGGTAATGACGAGGGCGAGCGCGCGGTCGATGCCGCAGGCCCGCAGGAAGTCCGGGTGCGAGCCGTCGCCGAAGAAGACCGGCTTCCCGCCCCCCCGTTCCGCCGCCACGCGGACCGCGTCCAGGTCGATGGCCAAATAGGGGACCTTGTGTCGTTCGAGCATGTCGCCGACGAGCTGGCCGACGCGGCCGTAGCCGGCGATGATGACGCGGCCCACCTCGTCCAGAGGCGGCGGCACCGAAACCGCAGCGTCCGGCGGGCGACGTCTTTCGATCCGGCGGCTCAGGTTCCGGCCCATGCGAGCAAGAATGGGGATCGCGATCATCGTGAGCGTCGTCACGAGCATCAGGACCTGGCCCATTCCGGTCGGCACGAGGCCCGCCAGCATGGCGCTGCCCAGGATCACGAGGGCGAATTCGCCGCCCGGCCCCAGGAGAAGGCTGGACTCTGCTGCCTCCGCAGGGTTGAGCCCGAAGGGCCGCCCGAGGGCGAAGATGATGGCGCCCTTGACGGTGATGAGCAGGGCCGCCACCGCCAGGATCGTGAACGGCGCTTCCAGAAAGTGGAACACGTCGAGGCTCATGCCGACGGACACGAAGAACACCCCGAGCAGCAGGCCCTTGAAGGGCTGGATCGTCACGTCGACGGCCCGGCGATATTCGGTGTCGGACAGAAGAATGCCGGCGATGAAGGCGCCGAGCGCCATGGACAGGCCGCTGACCGCCGCCACGAGGCTCGTGACCAGCACCACGAGCAGGCAGGCCGCCATGAAGATCTCGGGGCTCTTGGTGGCCGAGACGAGCTGGAAGAAGGGACGCAGGACGATGCGCCCGAGGCCGACGATGCCGGCGAGCGCCAGGGCCGCGTAGATGAGCGCCCAGGCGAAGGACGAGAGGGTGACCTCCGGCTGGCTCGTGTCGAGCACCGCGATCGTGAACAGGATCGGGGCGACGGCCAGGTCCTGGAACAGGAGGGCCGAGAAGCTCGCGCGACCCACGGTGCTGTTTAGGCGCTTCTGCTCGGCCAGGACCGGGATGACAATCGCCGTGGAGGACAGGGCGAGGGCAAGGCCGATCACGGCCGACCCGGTGATGCTCCCGGCGGACGTGAAGGCGATCGCACCGAGTGCGACCGCGCAGAGAGCGACCTGAAGCGACCCGAAGCCGAAGACCATCCGGCGCAAGGTGCGCAGGCGCTGCCAGGAGAGCTCGATGCCGATGGTGAAGAGAAGGAAGACGACCCCGAACTCGGCGAGATGCGACGTCCCCTCAGGGTTGGTGAAGGTGATCCAGTTGACCCAGGGGTGCTCCGGCACCAGCCGGCCGAGGCCGTAGGGGCCGAGCAGGGCGCCCACGCCGAGAAACCCCAGGACCGGGCTGAGCCTGAGGCGATGGAAAAGGGGGACAATAATGCCTGCCGTCGCCAGGAACAGGATGGGTTCCTGGTACGCCTGCAGGTTGATCGAGGTGGCCATCCGGTCTGTCCAATTCGGCCTATCATGGTTTCATGGAACCCGGCAGCGCAAGGACAGATTCCACGCAGGGCCGGGAAAGGATGCAGCAGGCCCGAGCCCGCTGCCCGTTTCGTGCGCCGAGCCGGCGTAGCATCCCATCTCTCCCCGCCGGGGAGAGATGGAAGCCTCCCGGCGTCTCAGCCGAGCGTCGCCAGCGCCTGCGAGAGGTCGGCCACGAGATCGTCCGGGTTCTCGATGCCGATCGAGACGCGGATCGTCGCATCCGTGACGCCGAGCCGGTCGCGGGTCGCCTTTGGGACCCCCGAATGGGTGGTCGAAGCCGGATGCGAGATGAGCGACTCGGTGCCGCCTAGGCTGACCGCCAGCTTGAACACCTGCAGAGCGTTCAGGACCTTGAACGCCTCGGCCTCGCCGCCGGCCACGTCGAACGAGAAGGTCGAGCCCGGCGCGGTGGACTGGGCCTCGTACACCGCCTTGGCCCGCGAGCCCTCCGGCAGGTAGGCGAGGTGGTGCAGCTTCACCACCTTCGGGTGCTCGTTGAGGAAGGCCGCAACGATCTCGGCGTTGCGGTTCGCGGCGTTCATGCGCAGCGCCAGGGTCTCGAGCGAGCGGCCGAGCATCCAGCAGGAATGCGGGTCGAGCTGGGTGCCGATGGCCGAGCGCAGCAGGCGCACCGTCTTCATCAGCTCCTTGGAGCCCAAGGCCGCGCCGGCGATGAGGTCCGAGTGCCCGCCCACGTATTTGGTGAGCGAGTAGACCGAGATGTCGGCACCGTGCTTCAGGGGCTTCTGGAAGACCGGGCCGAGCAGGGTGTTGTCGCAGACGATCACCGGGCGATGGCCCTGGGCGGAGGCGATCTCCTCCGCGACCGTGCGCATGAAGCCGACGTCCACGAGGGTGTTGAGCGGGTTCGACGGGGTCTCGATCATGATGACCGACACGCGTCCCTTGGCCTGCGCCTCCTTGGCGGCGGCGCGGATGCCGGCCTCGTCGACGCCGTCGCCGAAGCCGACCGCTGAGATGCCGAGATTGGCGAGGGTCTTGGCGATCAGGGTCTCCGTGCCGCCGTAGAGCGGCTGGGAATGGAGAATCACGTCGCCGGGCTTTGCGAAGGCCAGGATCGTGGTCGCGATGGCCGACATGCCCGACGAGAACAGAAGGCCCGCCTCCGCCTCCTCGTAGATGGCGAGTCGGTCCTCGACGATCTCGGAATTCGGGTGGTTGAAGCGGGAATAGACGAGACCCGCAGCCTCACCCTGGGGCGGCTCGCGCCGGCCGGCCACGTAGTCGAAGAACTCCTTGCCGTGCTCGGCGCTGTTGAACACGAAGGTCGAGGTCAGGAAGACCGGCGGCTTCACGGCCCCCTCCGAGAGGGTCGGGTCGTAGCCGTAGCCCAGCATCAGGGTCTCGGGCTGGAGCTTGTGATTGCCGATTCGGTCCTTGTGGTAGCGGTTATATGCCATGGTGTGGTCCTCTCCTTTTGTGATCGGCTTAACCTATGAAGACGGTTGTCGAAAGGCAGCGACAGGTCATAGGGTCGCGATAGCAACAGGGAAGGGCGGAATGGCGCGTTTCACGGGTACCGAGTCGTATGTCGCAACGGAAGATCTGACCGTGGCCGTGAATGCCGCGATCACCCTGGAGCGTCCGCTCCTGGTGAAGGGCGAGCCGGGCACCGGAAAGTCAGTCTTGGCCGAGGAGATCGCCAAGTCCCTGAACGCGCCGCTCCTGACCTGGCACATCAAGTCGACCACCAAGGCCCAGCAGGGGCTGTATGAATACGACGCCGTCTCGCGCCTGCGCGACAGCCAGCTCGGAGACCCGCGGGTCTCCGACATCCGCCACTACATCAAGCGCGGCAAGCTGTGGGAGGCGTTCCAGTCCGACACGCGGCCCGTGCTGCTCATCGACGAGATCGACAAGGCCGACATCGAGTTCCCGAACGACCTGCTGCTCGAACTCGACCGCATGGAGTTCCACGTCTACGAGACCGGCGAGACCGTGCGGGCGGCGCGCCGGCCCATCGTCATCATCACGTCGAACAACGAGAAGGAGCTGCCGGACGCCTTCCTGCGCCGCTGCTTCTTCCACTACATCAAGTTCCCCGACGCTGAGACCATGGCCAGGATCGTGGAGGTGCACTACCCGGGCATCAAGCACCGCCTCGTCGAGGAGGCCCTGAAGGTCTTCTTCGAGGTGCGCGAGGTGCCGGGCCTGAAGAAGAAGCCCTCGACCTCCGAGCTGCTCGACTGGCTCAAGCTGCTGCTCTCCGAGGACATCGGCCCCGAGCAATTGCGCGAGCGCGACACCCGCAAGCTGATCCCGCCGCTCCATGGCGCGCTGCTCAAGAACGAGCAGGATGTAAGCCTCTTCGAGAAGCTCGCCTTCATCGCCCGGCGGGAAGGGCGCTGATGCTCCGCCTTCTTCTGCTGCGTCACGCCAAGGCGGCTTGGCCTTCCGGCGTTCTCGACGTTGACCGTCCGCTCGCCAAGCGCGGCCGGGAGGCTGCGGTCCGGATGGCTCAATACCTCAAGGATGAGGATCTCGTGCCGGACCTCGTCCTCGTCTCTCCGGCCCGCCGCACCACGGAGACCTGGGACCTCGTGCAGCCGATCCTCGGCGACGTGGAAACCCGGCGGGACGGGCGCATCTACGAGGCTCCCGTGGCGCGCCTTCTCGGCGTGCTGCACGAGGTCGAGCCCGAGGCGCGCACGCTCCTCATGATCGGGCACAACCCGGGCTTCGAGGACCTCGCGGCGCTGCTGATCGGCGACGGCGACCACGAGGGCATCGTCCGCATGGGCCAGAAATACCCGACCGCCGGGCTCGCGGTGATCGACTTCCCGCACGAGAACTGGCGCGATGTCGGCCGCAAGTCGGGAAGGCTCGAGCGGTTCTCGACCCCGAAGTCGCTCGGGACTGGCGAGGACGACTGACTGAACTATCTGCCTCCACCATCGTTCTGCCTGAAACCCGGCAAAGGTTTCCCGTGCAAGCAAGGGGGCGGATCCGCACATGGTGGCTCAAACGCTGATCGCGCTCGTCCTCGCGGGACGCGCCGCTCTCCCGGGGAATCTCGACTTCCTGGTGGAGGCCTCCGGCCGCGCCGATCCGGCCGAGCGGGCATCGGCCGTCCGCTACGAATCCGCCACGCGGGAGGTCACGAACTGGCGCCTCGAGGCCATGGAGGCGCTCGGGCCGAAGCCCGTCGTGGCGCTCGCGGCGCTCCTGAATGCAGGACGTCCGGTCGTCACGCGCTGCGTGCGCCTCAACAATTACTGGTGCATCAAGAGCGCCCGCTGGAACGGGGAACTCGCCACCGATAGCGAGGGGCATGTGGGCTTCGCGTCCGCCGACCACGGCGCCGAGGCCGCCGCGACCCTGCTGCGGCGCTACTATCTCGACTTCAGGCGCAAATCCGCCCTCGACATCGTGCGCCGCTGGGCGCCGGCGGAATGCGGAATCGCCACGAGCTTCGGCGGCGCGGCGGTACTGGCCGTCAAGGGCATCGGCGGGACCTTGCGGGCGCGCTATCTCGCGTCGAAGCGTAAGGGCGGGAGCGTGAGGTTCACGGCTGCGGCCGGTCCCGGCGGCAAGCCCGGACGGGTTTCCATGGTGCTGCCGGTCCGGACGCCGCAATACCGCGTGCCCGACATCATGGCCGGAGGGGGCGAGCGGAAGAAGCCGGAGCCGGCAGTCCGCCCCTCGAAGCCTTCCCGGCCGGTCGCGACCGCCATGGCGCGCGAGCCTCAACCAGTCCCCAAGGCAACGGCTTCCGTCGCGCCCAAGCCGGCTCCGCAGCCCGCCACGGCGACCGCCTGCGCGCCCGACGAGCAGCGCATCCGCAACTACGCGACCCGCATGGTCGAGGGGCTCGGCATCGGCCCAACCGACGACCTGAGGCTCTTCGAGGCGGACGGCACGCCCCTGCCGAACCTGACCCATATCATGCTGGCCATGTCGGGGTTCGAGCTCGGGATGCTGCGGGCCGATCCGCAGCTCGTCGAAAGCGCGATCCAGCGGGTGGCGGAACGTTCGGCAAGCCAGCTTCGGGAGGCCGGTCGCTGAACGGCCCCAATGAAAGACCAAGATATCGACGGCGATTGAAACGTTATATAGTTAACGATATCCGATGACTTGCGGCATCGCTACAGGCGTCATGTCGGGAACGCTGGGAACGGACTGGAGATCGGGAGAGGCACATGACGCTTTATAGAGTCGGCAACGAAGTCAAGCTCGGACGGATCGAGTTCAACGAAGGAGAGATCCGCGGCTCCACTGTCGCCGCGCTGTCGGACGGCGGCTGGGTCGTGGTTTGGGCGGACTATTCCAACGACCTCGAGAGCTACGTCATCTATCAGCAGCATTATGACAGCAGCGGCCAGCGGCTCCTGCCGGTGGGAACCAAGGTCAAGGCGACCCAGGCCGAAGGGGACCAGTTGCTGCTCGATCCTCAGCCGGTCGTGACCGCTCTGGCCGACGGGGGCTGGGTCGTCACCTGGTCCGCCGTCCCGACTGTCGATTCGCAGATCAAGTACATCTATCAGCAGCGCTTCATTCCGAACCTGGCTCCCACCAGCATCGTGCTGAACGGGCTTCCGGCTCCCGAGGCTTCAGCCTCCGGGACGCCTGTCGGCACTCTGACGGGAGGCGACGCGAACCTGCCTTACGGCGACCAGCTGACCTACGAACTCATCGACGATGCCGGCGGGCGGTTCTCTCTCCAGGGAGACCGCATCGTCGTTGCCGATGGTCTGAAGCTCGACTTCGAGCAGGCCAGAAGCCACTCCATCGTAGTGCGCGCGACCGACCGGGACGGCAAGAGCGTGACCCAGACGGTCGCGGTGCCGGTCGGCGATGTGGCGCGGGAGAACGTTACCGGAAGCAACGGCCCTGATCGGTTCGTCGGCGGAGCCGATGTCGATCAGTTCCGCGGTATGGGTGGAGACGACGTCCTCACCGGCGGCCTTGGCAACGACGTGCTGACCGGCGGCGCCGGAAAGGATGTGTTCGTGTTCGATCAGAAGCCGAACAAGAAGACCAACATGGACGTCATCACGGACTATCTCGTGAAGGACGACAGCATCCACCTAGAGAACAGCATCTTCAAGAAGCTGGGCAAAAAGGGAAGTCCCGAGGCTCCGGCGAAACTGAGCAAGTCGTTCTTCGCCCTCGACAAGGCCACGGACGCAAACGACTACCTCGTCTATGTGAGGAAAACTGGGGCGCTGTTCTATGACGAGGACGGGTCTGGCTCCAAGGCGGCTGTGCAGATCGCCAAGCTCCCGAAAAAGCTCGCGAAATTCTCCGCTGCGGAGTTCTTCGTCATCTAAACCGCAGGCGACCCTCGTCCGGATATGCTGCTCGAGGCGATCCGGAGGCGGTTTCCGACGCGGCGATTAAATTCACACTTGCTTTGCAATTTGGCGGGCAAGGCCCATCTTGGACTCGTCATCTAGAAAGTCCGAGTTCGTCCTTGTCCGTGATCACCAATTTCGCCTCCCGCGCCGGGTCGGCCGCGCAATCGCTCTGGGAGGCATCAGGCCAGCTTGTCCAGCCTTCGCTCCGCCTCGGGGTCACGGGCCTCGCCCGCTCCGGCAAGACCGTCTTCACCACCGCACTCGTCCATCACCTGACCCGCGGCACGTCGCTCACAGCGTTCCGGGCGTCCGCCGAGGGGCGGATCCGGCGGGCGCATCTGGCCCATCAGCCCGATGACGCCATCCCGCGCTTTCCCTACGAGGAGCACCTGGAGGCCCTGACGCAGGAGCGCCGCTGGCCGCAGTCGACGGACCGGATCAGCGAGCTTCGGGTCGACATCGAGTACGAGCGCAAATCCGGCTGGCGCGCTGGACCCGCGTCGCTCGCCCTCGACATCGTCGACTATCCGGGCGAGTGGCTGCTCGATCTCGCGCTTCTCGATGCAGGCTTCGCGGAATGGTCCAGGCAGTCCGTGGAGGCGAGCCGCCGCCGCGACCGCGCCGCCATCGCCGGGCCCTGGCACGATTTCCTGAAGACCGTCGATCCGGCCGGGCCGGCCGATGAGGTCCTGGCCGGCAAGGCCAGCAACGCCTTCAAGACCTACCTCACGGCGCTCCGGGCCGGCGAGGAGGCTGTGGCGACGACCCCGCCGGGCCGCTTCCTCATGCCCGGCGACCTCGCCGGCTCGCCGGCGCTCACCTTCGCGCCGCTCGATCTGGCTGACGGACAGGGGATTGCGCCGGGGAGCTTCGCGGCCCTGATGGAGCGGCGTTTCGAGGCCTACAAGACCCATGTGGTCCGGCCGTTCTTTCGCGATCATTTCCAGCGCATCGACCGGCAGATCGTGCTCGTGGACGTGCTCGCCGCCATCGATGCGGGGCCGGTCGCTCTGGCCGAGTTGGAGGACGCCCTCGACCAGGTGCTGATGGCGTTCCGCATCGGGCGCAACACCTTCCTGTCCCGCCTGTTCTCGCCCAGGGCGGACCGGGTGCTGTTCGCCGCCACCAAGGCGGATCACATCCACCACACGGACCACGACCGGCTCGACGCGATCCTGCGCTTCCTCGTGAACCGCGCCGTGCGCCGGACCGAGGCCGCGGGGGCGCGGGTCGGGACGGTCGCGCTCGCCTCCGTTCGGGCGACCCGGGAGACCACGATTCGCGAGGGGCGCGAGACCCTGCGGGCCGTGGCGGGCGTGCCGGAGGCGGGCGAGCGGGTCGGGGACGAGGTCTTCGATGGCGAAACGGAGGCGGCGATCTTCCCGGGCGAGCTGCCCGAGACGGCCGAGGCGGTGTTCCAGGGGGCGGTGCCGCCCGGCTCCTTGCGATTCCCGCGCTTCAGACCTCCGAAATTGCCGGTCGATGCGGCAGGCCGCATGGGCAAGCTGCCCCATATCCGCCTCGACCGGGCCCTTGAGTTCCTGCTGGGAGACCGCTTCGCATGACCCGCCAGCCCCGCGCCTTCCGCCTCGATGCCCCGGACGTTCAAAGCGGCGCCGTCGTGGTGACGGAGGAGCCTTTCGACGCCATCGAGGCCGCCGACGGCACCGTCGTGCCCATGGGCGGGCGGCGCCGCGCGCCGTGGGTCGGCATCCTCCTGTCGGCTCTGTCCGGCCTGCTCGTGCTGGGCTTAGGCCTCGCGGTCGAGAATCTGGTCGTCGAGCTCTACGCCATCGCGCCCTGGCTGGGCTGGGTGGCGCTTGGATTGTCGATCCTGGCTCTCGTGGCCTTCCTGGCCATCATCGGCCGGGAGGTGTCCGGCATCATGCGCGAGCAGAAGATCGAGAAGCTGCGCGAGGCGGCCGTGGACGCGCTTGCCGTCAAGGACCACAAGGCCGCCAAGTCCATCGTGTCGGACCTGCTTGGGCTCTACAACACCCGCGCCAGCGCCGTGAAGGGCAGCGCCCGGCTCATGGCTTCCATGGAGGAGATCATCGACGCGGACGATCGCCTCGCCATCGCCGAACGGGAACTGCTGGTGCCGCTCGACGCTCAGGCCAAGCGCGCCATCGCGGCGGCGGCCAAGCAGGTGTCGCTGGTCACGGCGGTGAGTCCGAGAGCCATCGTGGATGTGGCCTTCGTGATCTTCGCCGCCGTCCGGCTGCTGCGGACACTCGCCCGTATTTATGGCGGCCGGCCGGGCCTGTTCGGCTTCCTGCGTCTGGCGAAGGCCGCCTTCAATCACCTGGCTGTCACCGGCGGCATGGCTGTGGGGGACAGCCTGATGCAGCAGGTGCTGGGCCTGGGGCTTGCGGCCCGCGTGTCGGCCAAGCTCGGGGAGGGGGTGCTGAACGGGCTCATGACGGCCCGGTTCGGCCTCGCGGCCCTCTCGGTGTGCCGGCCGCTTCCCTTCATCCGCGAGGAGACGCCGAAGATCGGCGATGTGGCCGGGGAGCTGGTAAGCCGCGCCGAGGCCGCGGCGGTATGACACGGATCGCGAGCAGGCTTGCGTTAACCCGCATCGTTGAAAGTTGACGCCGGGCGCGCATTCCCGCACAAGAGCGCGCCCTTCAGGCGCGGAACAAGGCGTTCACGCGCCGTCCGATGATGTTCCGCGGCGATGCTCTTCAACTCGTTCATCTTCCTTTTCGGCTTTCTGCCGGCTGCGCTCCTGATCCACTGGCTGGTCGAGAGATTCAAGCCGGAGTGGCGCCTGCCGGTGCTGCTCGGACTGTCGCTGCTGTTCTACGGCTATTGGGATTGGCGCTTCGCGCCGCTCCTCGTCCTGTCGGTCCTGGTCAACTGGCTCGTCGCCGAGAGCTTCACTAAGACGGGCCGCGACGTCCTGATCCCGCTCGCCATCACGGCGAACCTGATCGTCCTGGCGTTCTTCAAGTATTTCAATTTCTTCGCCGATTTCGCCACCATCGTGCCCGGCGTTCCGACGATCCATTACGACATTGCCCTGCCGCTCGGCATCTCGTTCTTCAGCTTTCATCACATCATGTATCTGACGGACCTGAAGGCCGGCAAAGCGCCGCGCTACGATCTGGTCCGCTACGGCCTCTACATCGGCTTCTTTCCGCAGGTTCTCGCCGGCCCCCTGGTGCGCTGGAGCGAGATCATGCACCAGTTCGACGAGCGCCCGTATGAGCGCCCGGATGCGGCCGAGCGCTTCGCCCGCGGCCTCATGCTCCTGGTGGCCGGCCTCGCCAAGAAGGTCTTCCTCGGCGACCAGCTCGCCGACTACACCAACCCGATCTACGCCATGGCCCAGCAGGGCCACGCCCTCGACATGGGGCAGGCTCTCCAGGGAGCCCTCGGCTTCACGTTCCAGGTCTATTTCGACTTCTCGGGCTATACGGACATGGCGCTGGGACTGGCGCTCATGTTCGGCATCGTGCTGCCGCAGAACTTCGACGTGCCGTACCGCGCCACCTCGCTGCAGGATTTCTGGCGCCGCTGGCACATGACCCTGTCGCGCTTCCTGCGCGACTATCTCTACATCGCGCTCGGCGGCAGCCGGAAAGGGCTTGCGGTCCAGCTCGCGGCGCTCACCGCCACCATGACCCTGGGCGGCCTCTGGCACGGGGCGGGCTGGACCTTCGTGGTCTGGGGCGCCCTGCACGGCATCGGACTGAGCGTAGCGGTCCTCTGGCGCAAGGCCGGCTATTCGATGCCGAGCTTCCTCGGCTGGTTCCTGACCTTCACGTTCTTCGTGCTGACCCTGACCATCTTCCGGTCCGGGAGCTTCGAGGTGGCGGGGAACTTCTATGCGGGCCTGTTCGGCTTCGGGGCGGAAGGCTTCACCCTGAAGTGGCGGGCGCTCGCCATCGGGGCAGCCGTCGCGATGATCGGCCCGACCGCCTGGACCTTCATCCACAAGCTGCCGCCCAAGCCCTGGATCGCGGCTCTCTTCGCCCTGCTGTTCGTGGTCGTGCTGTTCAAGATCGGCGATGATGCAAACTATGAATTCGTCTATTTCCAGTTCTGAGGCCGCCGTCCAGCACGACGGGTCGCGCTGGCGCCGCTTCGCGATCACGCTCGTGGTCGCGACCCTGGCGATGCTGGCCGCGATCGTCGCGCTCGCCATCGTGGTCGATCCCTACGATTCCGGCCGCTCGGCCCTGTTCGAGAAGGCCGGCGTACGTCCCCAGGGGCCGCGCACGGCCAATGCCAGCCGCGGCCGTGATCCCGCTTTCGACGCCATGGTGGTGGGAAATTCCCGCATCCAGCTCCTGTCGCCGGAGCGCCTGAACCAGGGAACGGGGCTCAACTTCGTCCAGCTCGCCGTGCCGGGCTCGGGCCCGAAGGAGCACCTGGCGCTGATCGACTGGTTCCTGCGGCACCGCAAGGCGCCGCCCCGGGCGGTCGTCGTGAGCGTGGACGACCTGTGGTGCACCCCGGATCCCGCCTTGCCGAACGACAAGCCGTTCCCGTTCTGGCTCTACAGCCGGGACCCGCTGGAATATGCCGAGGGCCTCGTGCGCTTCGACCTCCTCGAAGAGCTGCCGAGACGCTTCGCGTACCTGTTCGGCAAGGATCAGGAGCGCGCCCGCCCCGACGGCTACTGGGACTACGAACCCGAGTACACGGCGCTCGGCTACACGACCAATCCGGCCATCCGGAAGCGGCTCGAGCAGAAGCCCTATGCGTCGGCTGAGCGCTTCGAGCGCGATCCGCAGGAGGGCAAGCGGCGCTTTCCGGCGGCCGAGAGGCTGAGGGAGGTTGCGGCCTCCCTGCCGGCCGAGACCGCCCTCGTGCTCATCATCCCGCCGGCCTACATCAACATCCAGCCGCCCGCCGGCACCGAGAAGGCGTTCAGCCTCCAGGCCTGCAAGGCGGCGCTGACCGCAGCCGCTCAGGTTCACCCGAAGGCCGCCGTGGTCGACTGGCGGGTCGACCGGCCCGAGAACCGCAACCCCGATCTCTTCTTCGATCCGCTGCACTACCGGCTGCCGATCGCCCGCCAGGTCGAGAAGGACGTGACGACGACGCTTCGGCGTTTCCTCTGAACGCCTTTCGGGTGCGGCAAATCGTTCTCGCCGCGCCCAATTAACCCAAATGGGTTAGGCCGGGTGCAATCCGCCTCAATGTTAGACAAATCGGTGACACCGAAGTGCGTTGTCGTGGGCTTTGCTTCTCTGTATAGGGGCGCCAGTTCCATTGGGGATAAAACGGCCCACCATGACGAACACTGTAATCGACGAGGGTTATCGGCCAACTGACGACGAACCGTTCATGAACGAACGGCAAAGGGAGTATTTCAGGCGCAAGCTGATCCGCTGGAAGGGTGACATCTTGAGGGAGGCACAGGAGACCCTGGCGACCCTCCAGAGCGAAAACGAGAATCACCCGGATCTCGCCGACCGCGCTTCATCAGAGACAGACCGTGCTATCGAGCTCCGCGCCCGCGACCGCCAGCGCAAGCTCATCGCCAAGATCGACGCCGCCTTGGCGCGCATCGACGACGGGACTTACGGCTATTGCGAGGAAACCGGCGATCCGATTTCCCTCAAGAGGCTGGAGGCCCGGCCCATCGCGACCCTTTCGCTCGAGGCGCAGGAGCGTCACGAGAGAAACGAGCGGGTCTACCGGGACGACTAGCGTTCTTACCCAAGACAACAAAAAGGGCTCCGCTTGCGGAGCCCTTTTTGTTTGCGAAGGAAACGCGGGAAAGCGGGATCGGCTATTCCCGCTTGCCGGAATCGAGCGGACGGCCGAGGAGGCGCGCGAACTCCGCCTCGATCTCCTCGACGGAGAACGGGTCCGGGGCCTTCTGGGCCGGCTTGGGGGCAGCCTGGGCCGGAGCCTCGGCGGCAGGAGCCGGAGCAGGCTGGGGCGTGGCAGGCGGCACGGGACGGACGGGCTCCATGGCGGGGCGCAGCTGAACCGGCTCCGGCGCCGGACGCGGCGGGGGAGCAGGCTCCTCCTCTTCCTCCTCGAAGGCGGGCTGAACCGGGCCGATCGTCTCGCGCTCCGGCGTGGCGGGCTCGAGAAGCTCGTCCTCGTCGACCACGTCCTCCAGTACGGGCTGGGGCGTCGCATGGACCGGAGGCGGCGGAGCCGGCGGAACCGGAGCGGCAGGCCGCTTCAGCGCCTCCTCGAGCTGCCTGGCCATGTCCGACAGGACCACCGCATCGGCGTTCTGACGGGCCGCCGGGGCGGCCTGGGGAGCGCGCACGACCTCGGGAGCGGGAGCGGGGGGAGCAGGCGGCGCAGGCTGACGCTGCGGGAAGACGGGCGTGAAGGTCTGGGCCGGCTGGGAACGGCGCGGCTCCGGAGCCGGTGGGGGAGGGGGCGGCGCCGGTATGCGGGCTTCCGCCCTGAGGCCATGAATCCCAGGGGCCGGCACGGGAGCCGGCGCCACCGAAACCTTCACCTCGTCGGGCTTGAGAGCCGGCTCGGGTCGGGCCTGAACGGGCACACTGACCGTGGCGACGGGGGCAAGCTCCTCGTCGATGTCGGAGTCCTCCGACGGCCGTTTGACGAAGGCGCCGAGTTGGGCGGCGAGCTGAGTCTCGATCGACGGACGGCCCGAGCCCTCGATCGCCGGGCGCGGAGCCTGGTCGAGGCTGGGCTCCAGGCGCTCTGGGCCCGTGTCGTTCTGGGCCAGCGGAATGCGGGCGCCGGCCACGCGGACGATGTTCGTCTCGATCACCACGTCGTTGAGGCCGCCGATCAGGAGGAGATGCTCGACGTTGTCGCGGCGCAGGAGGACGAGCTGGCGCTGCCGGTCGAGGTCGTAGATGTCGACGACGCCGAGCCGCGGTTGGCGGCTGCGTCCCCGATCCTGGCCGGAGATCATGAGGCGCGAGCCGGTGAGCTTGCGCAGAACCACTCCGAACAGCGCGACCAGTGCGAGGATGATCGCGAAGGCGATGACGTACTGGGCCGCCCTTGACGCTTCGATACCAAATTGAGCTAGCACGTTAAACTCTCAAGCGTTGTGGTGGCCTTTCCAGGCCGTGTTCCAGACTTTTCTTGTATCACATCGACCAGGAAAGCGATGAGCAAGGTTAACAGATGGTTAACGGCTCTTTCCTGGCGATGGAAGAGATACAGGGTTGCGATCAATCGCGCCGAGCCCGAAGAATTCAGGCCCTGTCTTGCTTTTTCGACCGTCACAATGTGGACTGTCTTGCGCAAAGCTCAAGGTCGGGACGGCCGAAAGCGGCGTTTCCTCTTGTGCTTGCGGGCTGCGCCGCCTTAGAGGTCGATCAATAAATTCCATGTAGTATGGTCGCAAGATCAAGCGGTTGGCCCGCATTTCCGCAGCCTCGGCCGCGAGGCGAACCGGCATTCCGTAGGGATAGTTTACTTCCATGGCTCACCAGGGCGTCCAGCCGAAGAGCACGACGATCGATCGTTCCGACCGTCCCGGCCATATCGGGCTGGTCCTGCTGCTCGCCAGCGTCCTGGTCGGCGCGATCCTGAGCCTGCGTTTCCTCAGCAGCGAGCAGGCCCAGCCCCTTATCCTGGCGCTTCTCGCCTTCTTCGCCATGGCGGGCGTGTTCTTCCTCTTCGCGGTGGCGATCGGCGTCATCCAGTTCGCCGGGCGCACGACCCGCAACGACATCACGAAGAACATGGTCGACACGTCCGGCGAGGGCATGGTGGTCATCGAGGACGACGGACGGATCGTCTACGCCAACGAGACCTACCTGTCGCTCGCGGGCTCCCATGGCGGGGACGTGCGCGCCGTCGAGCGCCTCTTCACCGGCGCGCCGGAGGTGTCGGAGGCGATCTACCGGCTCGCCCAGGCGGCCCGCGAGCATCGCACCGGCTCCGAGGAGATCAGGCTCTCGCCCTCCCTCGACGGCTCGCAGGAATTCGGCTGGTACCGGGTGCGCGTGCGGCCGCTGCCGCGTCCCAGCGGCCGGCCGGCCACCCTCTGGACCATCGCGGACGTCACGCACGAGCGCGAGCGCCAGGAGAACGTCTTCCAGGAGCTTCAGCACGCGATCGACTATCTCGACCACGCGCCGGCCGGCTTCCTGTCGATCGACCCCAACGGCTCGATCATCTATCTCAACGCGACGCTCGCCTCTTGGCTCGACTACGACCTCGCCCAGGTGGGCTCTGGCGGCCTCGGCCTCTCGGACATCGTGCCCCGCAACGTGGTGGCGATGATGACGTCGTTCTCCGGCGAGCCCGGCAGCGTGCGCACCGAGACCTTCGACCTTGACCTGCGCCGCCGCAACGGCCAGTTCCTGCCCGTGCGCCTCTATCATCGCATCGCCTTCGGCCAGGACGGCCGTATGGGCGCCTCGCGCACCCTCGTGCTCAACCGCTCGCCGGGCGTCGAGGTGGATGAGGGGCAGCGTGCTGCCGAGGTGCGCTTCGCCCGCTTCTTCAACAACACCCCCATCGCCATCGCGACGGTCAACCGGAACGGCCGCATCGTCCAGGCGAACGCCCCCTTCACCAAGCTCTTCGGCACCCTGCCGCGCTCAGGCGAAGGCGGCGGGGAGGGGCCGCTTCTCCTGGAGGCCTTCCCGTCCGGCGAGCGTACCCCGGTGGAGACCGCCCTAAAGGCGGCTGCGGAGAACCGGAGCGACATCCAGCCTCTCGAACTGCATACGGCGGGCGAGAACGGCGGCTCCGTGCGGGTCTGGATCACCCCCGTGGGCGAGACCGGATCCGAGGGCGAGAGCGCAATCGTCTACGCCCTCGACACCACCGATTTCCGCAAGGTCGAGGAGCAGCTCGCCCAGTCGCAGAAGATGAACGCGGTCGGCCAGCTCGCCGGCGGCGTGGCGCACGACTTCAACAACGTGCTCCAGGCGATCATCGGCTACAGCGACCTCCTGCTCGCCAACCACCGGCCGACCGATCCGTCCTTCCAGGACATCATGCAGATCAAGCAGAACGCCAACCGGGCCGCGAGCCTGGTGCGCCAGCTGCTCGCCTTCTCGCGCCGTCAGACCCTGCGGCCGGAGGTGCTCAACCTCAACGACCGGCTCTACGACCTGTCGATGCTCCTGAAGCGCCTGCTGGGCGAGCGGGTGGAGCTCGACCTGACCCACGGCCGCGACCTCTGGTTCGTGAAGGCGGACGTGAACCAGTTCGAGCAGGTGGTCGTGAACCTCGCGGTCAATGCCCGTGACGCCATGCCGAACGGCGGCAAGCTGGCGATCCGAACCTCGAACGTCCCGGCCGCCGAGGCAGGCCGCCTCAACGTGAGCGGCATGCCGGCCGTGGATTACGTGAAGATCGCGGTGTCGGACACCGGCACCGGCATGACCCCCGAGGTGATGGACAAGATCTTCGAGCCTTTCTTCACCACCAAGGAGGTGGGCAAGGGCACGGGCCTCGGGCTGTCGACGGTGTTCGGAATCGTCAAGCAATCGGGCGGCTTCATCGACGTGGTCTCGAAGGTAGGCCAGGGCACGACCTTCTCCATCTACCTGCCGCGCCATGTCCCCGCCGTGGAAGAGAAGCCCGAGGAGGCCAAGGCCGAGACCGCCAAGGCGCCGGCCGCCGACATGACCGGTCAGGGCATCATCCTCCTGGTGGAGGACGAGGACCCGGTCCGCGCCGTCAACGCCCGGGCGCTTACGGCCCGCGGCTACACGGTGCTGGAGGCGGCCTCCGGCATCGAGGCCCTGCAGGTGATGGAGGAGCGCGGCGAGGCGGTCGACCTCGTGGTCTCCGACGTGGTCATGCCCGAGATGGACGGTCCGACGCTGCTCGGCGAGCTGCGCAAGCTCTATCCGGACCTGAAGGTGATCTTCGTGTCGGGCTACGCCGAGGACGCCTTCCGCAAGAACCTGCCGGAGGGGGAGCAGTTCAACTTCCTGCCCAAGCCCTTCAGCCTGCGCCAGCTGGTCGAGATCGTGAAGCAGGTGATGGGGCGGTAGGGTCGAAGACTTCGACCCTGTTTCTATGGGTTCCGGTACCTCGGCCCGTCGGTGCTTCCCAATGCTCGACGGGTTCAGGTCGATGCACGAATCTTTGCTGTCGACGAGACCGACGGATGCTCTTCGGGGGGCGCTTCCGGAGGAACTTCCGCCGGGCGCGTGGCGACCTGTCCGGATTGTGTTGGGCGCGCCGGGGCCGGGGCATACAAAGATTGCATAACTAATTGAACAATAATAATTTTTGGCTGTGCGACAATACGGCTCGGCACCGTTCGTAGAATATTATCCACAGAACGAAAAATGAACTTGCGAAAGAGAACAAAAAGCGTACATATATCTCCTCAACACCGCGTTGAGATTCACTCCTCCTCCGTGCCATAAGGACATCTGGTCATGTCGCAGTCCTCTCTGAGACTGGTGGAAAGCTCATCAATGGATAAAGACAAGTCGAAAGCTCTCGACGCGGCGCTCTCTCAGATCGAGCGTGCCTTCGGCAAGGGCTCGATCATGCGGCTGGGCAAGGGCCAGCAGCCGGTTGAAATCGAAACCGTCTCGACGGGTTCGCTCGGACTCGACATCGCGCTGGGCGTCGGCGGTCTGCCGCGCGGGCGCATCATCGAGATCTACGGGCCGGAATCGTCGGGCAAGACGACGCTCGCGCTCCACACGATCGCCGAGGCCCAGAAGAAGGGCGGCGTCTGCGCCTTCGTGGACGCGGAGCACGCGCTCGATCCGGTCTATGCCCGCAAGCTCGGCGTCAACCTGGACGACCTCCTGATCTCGCAGCCCGACACGGGCGAGCAGGCTCTCGAGATCGCCGACACCCTGGTCCGCTCCGGCGCGGTCGACGTGCTGGTCATCGACTCGGTGGCGGCGCTGACCCCGAAGGCCGAGCTCGACGGCGAGATGGGCGAGGTCCAGCCGGGCCTCCAGGCCCGCCTCATGAGCCAGGCCCTGCGCAAGCTGACGGGTTCGATCTCCCGGTCGAACACGATGGTGATCTTCATCAACCAGATCCGCATGAAGATCGGCGTCATGTACGGCTCGCCGGAGACCACGACGGGCGGCAACGCGCTCAAGTTCTACGCGTCTGTCCGCCTCGACATCCGCCGCGTATCGACCCTCAAGGATCGCGACGATCCGATCGGCAACTCGGTCCGCGTCAAGGTGGTCAAGAACAAGGTCGCGCCGCCCTTCAAGCAGGTCGAGTTCGACATCATGTTCGGCGAGGGCGTCTCGAAGGTGGGCGAGCTCATCGATCTCGGCGTCAAGGCCGGCATCGTCGAGAAGTCCGGCGCCTGGTTCTCCTACGACAGCCAGCGCCTCGGCCAGGGCCGCGAGAACTCGAAGCAGTTCCTGCGCGACAATCCTGAGATCGCCAACAAGATCGAGGCCCTGATCCGCCAGAATGCCGGCCTCCTGGCCGACCGCATCCTGGAGCAGGCGACCCCCACCGCCGAGGACCTCGACGAAGGCGCTGCGTAAGCCGCATCAGCGAGTTTTGCTCTCCTTCAAGGGCAAAGACGAGGCCGTCGCGAGAGATCGCGGCGGTCTTTTCGTATTCGCGCCCGGAGTGACGGAGGTGCGCTGCCGGGGCCCGTCGTTCCCAAGCGCGAAACGCCGCCTCGACAGCAAAGGCGCGGGCGTCTAAAACCGCCGACGAATGAACACCTTTTCGGGCCCGGCGGGCCCAAACTTCGAGCACCAGAACCCATGAGCGGCGTCAACGAAATCCGGTCGGCCTTCCTCGATTACTTCGCCAAGAACGGCCATGAGGTCGTGGCCTCGAGCCCTCTCGTGCCGAGGAACGACCCCACCCTGATGTTCACCAATGCCGGCATGGTGCAGTTCAAGAACGTGTTCACCGGCGCCGAGAAGCGGCCTTACAGCCGTGCGGCGACGGCGCAGAAATGCGTGCGCGCCGGCGGCAAGCATAACGATCTCGACAATGTCGGCTACACCGCCCGGCACCACACCTTCTTCGAGATGCTGGGCAACTTTTCCTTCGGCGATTATTTCAAGGCGCAGGCCATCGAGCTTGCCTGGAACCTGATCACCAAGGAGTTCGATCTGCCGAAGGACAAGCTCCTCGTCACCGTCTACCACACGGACGACGAGGCCGCGGACCTGTGGAAGAAGATCGCCGGCTTCTCCGATTCCAAGATCATCCGCATTCCGACCTCCGACAATTTCTGGCAGATGGGCGACACTGGCCCCTGCGGCCCGTGCTCGGAGATCTTCATCGATCAGGGCGAGGCCCTGTGGGGCGGCCCTCCCGGCAGCCCGGAGGAGGACGGCGACCGGTTCTTGGAGTTCTGGAACCTCGTCTTCATGCAGTACGAGCAGATCGAGCCGGGCAACCGGATCGGACTGCCCAAGCCCTCGATCGACACCGGCATGGGCCTGGAGCGCATCGCGGCGATCCTGCAGGGCGTGCATTCGAACTACGACACGGACCTGTTCCGCACCCTGATCGAGGCGGTGGCGCATGCGACCGGCGTCGCGCCGGAAGGCGACCGTAAGGCGTCGCACCGGGTCATCGCCGACCATCTGCGCACCTCCTGCTTCCTCGTCGCCGACGGCGTGCTGCCGTCGAACGAGGGCCGCGGCTACGTGCTCCGCCGCATCATGCGCCGCGCCATGCGCCATGCGCAGCTCCTCGGCGCCAAGGAGCCGCTGATGTACCGCCTCGTGCCGGCTCTCGTGCGCGAGATGGGGCAGGCCTACCCTGAGCTGATCCGCGCCGAGCCGCTCATCACCGAGACCCTGCGCCTCGAGGAGAGCCGCTTCCGCAGGACCCTGGAGCGCGGCCTGTCGATCCTCGACGAGGAGACCCGCACCCTCGCCAAGGGCCAGAATCTCTCGGGCGAGACGGCCTTCACGCTCTACGACACCTACGGTTTCCCGCTCGACCTGACGCAGGATGCCCTCAAGCCCCGCGGCATCGGCGTGGACACGGACGCCTTCAAGGCCGCCATGGAGCGCCAGCGCGAGATGGCCCGCGCGGCATGGTCCGGCTCGGGCGAGGCCGCGACGGAGACCGTCTGGTTCGGCATCAAGGAGCGCACCGGCGCGACCGAGTTCCTGGGCTACGACACCGAGACCGCCGAGGGCGTGGCGCTCGCGCTGCTCAAGGACGGCCAGGAGGTCGAGGCGCTCAAGGCCGGCGAGACCGGTGTCGTGGTCCTCAACCAGACCCCGTTCTATGGCGAGTCCGGCGGTCAGGTCGGCGATACCGGCGTCATGCAGGGCGAGGGCGCGCGCCTGCGCGTCACCGGCACCGAGAAGAAGCTCGGCGACCTCTTCGTGCACCACGTCCTCGTCGAGCACGGCACGCTCAAGCCCAACCAGTCGCTCGAGCTGATCGTCGATCACGAGCGCCGCTCGGCGGTGCGCGCGAACCATTCGGCCACGCACCTGCTGCACGAGGCCCTGCGCCTGGTGCTCGGCGACCACGTGGCCCAGAAGGGCTCGCTCGTGGCCCCCGACCGCCTGCGGTTCGACTTCAGTCATCCCAAGCCCATCGAGGAGACGGAACTCGCCGAGGTCGAGGACATCGCCAACCGGGTGCTGCTCCAGAACGAGCCCGTCGTCACCAAGCTCATGGGCGTCGAGGAGGCGATCGAGTCCGGCGCCCGCGCGCTCTTCGGCGAGAAGTACGGCGACGAGGTCCGGGTCGTGTCCATGGGCAAGGCCGACGGCAACAAGACCTTCTCGGTCGAGCTCTGCGGCGGCACCCACGTGAACCGCACCGGCGAGATCGGCGTGATCACCGTCGTGTCGGAAGGCGCGGTCGCGGCCGGCGTGCGCCGCATCGAGGCGATGACGGGCGACGCCGCCCGCCGCTACCTCACGGAGGAAAGCCGCCGCCTGCGTCAGATGGCGGGTCTCCTGAAGACGCCCGTCGACGAGGCGGCCGACCGCCTCGCCGCCCTCATCGAGGACCGGCGCAAGCTGGAGCGCGATCTCGCCGAGGCGCGCCGGAAGCTCGCCATGGGCGGCGGCACGGGCGGGGGCGATCCGATCAAGGACGTCTCCGGCATCAAGCTCATGGCGCGCGCCGTCTCCGGGGTCGAGATGAAGGACCTCAAGAGCCTCGCGGACGAGGGCAAGCGCCGGCTCGGCTCCGGCGTCGTCGCCATCGTGGGCGTCGCCGAGGACGGCAAGGCCGGCATCGTGGTCGGCGTGACCGAGGACCTGACGGGCAAGATCGACGCGGTCGCGCTCGTGCGCGTCGGCTCCGAGAAGCTCGGGGGCAAGGGCGGCGGCGGCCCCCGCGCCCAGGCCCCCGCCCGCGGCCCCGCCGGCGC
>JAFAAP010000276.1 GCA_023426505.1 Pseudomonadota bacterium | reverse complement strand
GCCGTGGAGCAATCGAGCGGCCGACGCGGCCGGAGGGGTTTAGAGCTGCGTCGGCCAGGAGGCCTTACGAACGCACGCGGGCGCTCGGCCTCAAAGAAGCGGAATCAGCCGAAGTCACCAAAGTCGAAATCGACCGTGATGTCCTGGTCGGCATCCTGATCCTGCGTCACGTCGACGTCGACATCCTGATCCTGATCGACATCGACATCACCGGTGTCCTGATCGATGCCAGCACGAGCATCGGATGCCTGGTCGACCCTCGCCGAGGCGTCGCCATCGGCAGCAGCATCGCCATCCGAGTCGTTGTCGGTCGCGGCATCGGCCGTCACGGTTTCGGTCGCGTCGCCACCGTCGCCACCGTCGCCATCGCCACCATCGCCGCCATCGCCATCACCGGCATCGCCACCATCGCCCGCATCGCCGTCGGCATAGCCACCGGCGCCGCCATCGCCGCCGTCGCCGGACGTTCCAGCACCGCCATAGCCGCCGGTGCCATCGCCGCCGTCACCGCCGTCACCACCATAACCAGCAGTGCCATCGCCGCCGGAGGAGCCGCCGCTGCTGCCGCCGCTGGTGCCGTCGCCGCCAGTGCCGTCACCGCCGTCACCGCCGTCACCACCATCACCGCCGTCGCCGTCACCACCGTCGCCCCCGTCGGCATCCGTGTCGCCACCGTCACCGCCGTCGCCGCCATCATTATCGGTGCTGCCGCCGTCGCCACCCGCTCCGACCGAGTCTCCGCCGTCACCGTCACCGCCGTTGCCGCCATCGCCGTCGCCGGCATCGGTGTCGCTGGTGATATCGTTCACCGCATCGCCGTCCGCGTCGTTGTCGGTATCGGCGTCGTTGTCGGTGTAGACGTCGGTATCGGCATCGTTGCCGGAATCGGCATCTGCATCAGCCGTCTGATCATTGTCCTGATCAATATCAGCAGTCTGATCAGTATTCGTATCGACGTCAGCGTCCTGATCCTGATCGAGGTCCTGATCGAAGTCGAAATCGAACGTGAAAGTGTTGTAGCTACCCGTGTGGGTGGCATCTTCGTCTTCCATAGCGCTCTCCCATTGTTGACCGGGCCGCTCCTTCTGGAACACGCGCCGGAACGGGCCGACCGTGATGGAAAATCCTGCGATTTCCGGCGCATCCCGTCGGCGCGCTTGACGATCCATGTTCTGGCGGATGGGAAACAGTTGCCAATTCGCATCCGGCCCGAAGGGTTTAGCAGCAGGAGCGAGCGTCACCCGCTTTGGCGAGGATGTGATCCGACAGGGCGGCGCAGGCTACCGGACAGGAGCATTTGCCTGTCGCTGCCGCGCGTCACCCTGCATCACCGAAGGTGGATCATGCCTTCGGCGGTCGAACACCTGCAAAAGGCTGAGGCCTCACCCGTCCGGAGGACGCGCAGTGCGTGAGTTCGATGTGCGATATCGCACGCCACGGTTTCGTCAGAGGTAACCTCGCGCCACCGGAGCGAGTGCCGGCGCGGCCAGCGAAACGCCCGACAGGAACAGAAGACCGAAGACCATGCGGCGCATGGTTATTGGCGAAAGCGGCGGCGGCCAGCGCCGTGCCGCGTAAGTGGCACCCATCACGGCGGGGATCGCGAGAAGTCCCGACCAGGTGGAGCCTGACGGCAGGCTCCCGGAGGCCGCCACGAGCCCGATGCGGAAGACCGCATTGAGCGCGAACACCGTCACCAATGTCTCACGGACCTTCACCATCGGCATAGGCTGCCGATAGAAATGGTAGACGAGGGGCGGCCCGGCCGTGGAGAACATGCCGCCCATCAGCCCTGCGATCCCGCCGAAGAACAGGAAGGATGGGTCACCCGACTTCCTGGCCAGCGGCTCGGGCTTGCGGGCGAGTTGAAGGCTCGAGACGATGATAGCGAAGCCGAGGAGGAGCCGCAGGAGATCGGCGCGCGTATCCGCCAGCCATTCCAGGAGCCCATAACCGACGAAGAGAAGCGGGATGCTGGTCGCCATGACGAGCCAGAACTCCCGCCACGCCACATCGCGCCATCCCTTGGCGAGCATCTGGGCGGCATTCACGAGGCTCAGCACGCTCACGATCATCGCTGCGTCCGGGAGGGACAGGAGGCCCGTAAGGCCGACGCCTCCCATGGTGATCAGCCCGAAGGCGAACCCGGTCAGGGTCTGCAGATAGGCGGCGGCGCCGGTGAGCAGGAGGAAGCCCAGAAGCTCGGCAACGGACATGCCTCAGAGGTTCCTCAAGCCGGCGAACAGGTCCGAGAATCGGGATCCGGCCCGATGGAAGACGGGCGGCCTGCCGTAGGGAGCCGCCACGGTGACGTCGCGTCCGCCAGGATAAGTCTCGCCGGACCAGACATGCACCCACTCGGCTCCTGCCGGGAGATAGGTGGTCCACTCCTCCCTGCCCGCCTGCCAGACGGGAGCAACGAGCAGGTCCGGCCCGTAGAGATAGGCGTCCTGGATCATGTAGGTGCGGGCATCGTCCTCGAAATGCAGGAACAAGGGCCGCTGGACCGGCAGACCGCGTGACGAGGCCTCGGTCACGAGCGATTTCAGATAAGGCACCAGATGCACGTAGACCTGCGTCATCCGGGCGAAATGGCGCAGCACCTCGGGATCCTGATCGATCTGCAGGTTGTCGCGCGGGCGGTTGCCTTCATGGGTCCGCATGACCGGCGTGAAGGCGCCCATCTCGGCCCAGCGTATGATCAGTTCCGCCGTGCGGACATTGCCGAAGAGGCTGGTGTATCCTCCGATGTCCGAGTGGTGATAGGCGTTGCCGAGAAGACCCGCTGAAAGCGCCCCGGAGATCACGGTCACGAGGCCGTCGTGCCGGGTGAAGTCGACCGACTGGTCGCCCGCCCAGAGCAGCGGGCAGTACCTCTGCACACCCGTATAACCGGCGCGCATGAAGAACAGGATCTCGCCGGTCTTGCCGCGGCTCTCGACGGCCCGCGCGTTGACCTCCGCCCAGAGGGTCGGCCAGGCGTTATGCATGAGCTTGGCGTCGACGCCGCTTGCCAGATGCACATCGATGGGCAGGTACTCGCCGAAATCGGCCATCCAGCCCGAAAGCCCGAAATCGATCATGTTCTGCCCGATCACGCGCTCGGCGAACCACTCCACCGCGTCCGGATTGGTGAAGTCCACCACGCCGCAGTCGAACTCGCCGAAATCGACCAGCGCGGTCTTTCCCGCTTCGTCCGTCGCGAAGTGGCCGGCCGCCTCGGCTTCCGGAAAGAGAGAGCCGTCGACGGCAATATACGGATTGACATAACCGAGGAAACGGATGCCCCGATCCGCCATTTCGGCGATGCGCTGGCGCAGGCCCGGATAACGCTCCTCGTTGGCCTTCCAGTCCCAGAACAGGCGCGCGCCGAAGGATGTGTTGCGCAGGCCCACCCAGTCCTCGCACCACAGGCCCGAGACCCTGGTGCCGGCCGCCACGATGGTCTCGAGGCGCTCGTAGGAGCGCGCCCCGTCCTTCAGGCCGATGATGGCGCCGCCATAAACCCATTCGGGCAGGGGCGGCTGGCGCCCGAAGCGTTCGGAGAGCGCTTCGACCAGGGCGATGAAGCTCGGGCGGGCAGCCAGTTCGATCCGCTCCGGCACGGCCCAAACCTCGATCTCATGGAAGCCTTCGCGGCGGAAGTCGAAGGCCGAATAGGCGGTGGTCTCCACATGCAGCGCGTAGCGTCGTGACGAGACGTATGTCGGCTGCGGGTAATTGGTGTTCCAGTAGTCGCCACCGGCCTTGCCGCTCACATCGGATTTGAAGGTGATCTCCGTGGTCTTGTCGCGCCCGACGCCGGGTTCCGACGTCCATAGGGGAAAGCGGCGGCCGCGCATGTCGAAATAGGACATCTGCTCGCCGCCGCCCCAGACATGTTCATCCGCCTCGGCCTGAATCCGCAACCACACGCGGTTGACCGAAAGGTCGAGGGCGTTGAAGAACACCACCGCGTTGCGCTCGTCGCCGGAGACCGTGAGCACCATCCTGGCCGGCTGGCCCTCGGCCACGGAGAAGGCGATCTCGACCCCATCCGCCGCCTCGGACACCTCCGCGTGCGGAAGCGGCATGCGCTCGACCACATAATCCTCGATGTCGAAGTTGCCCCGATACATATCCATGCGCGCTTCGCCATGGCCGACGAACAAGCACGGCGCGTCACTGCGATGATGGAGGACGAGCCTGCCGTCGAGGAGGAGGTCGAAGCCGTTGGGCTGGGTCTGGATCTGCATGGGAGGTCTCAGTTCTGGGTCAGGCCGGCATCGACGATGAAGTTGGAGCCGGTGCAGCCGGCACTCTCGTCGGAGGCGACGAAAAGGGCGAGCTTCGCCACATGGCTCGCGTTGAGCCTGAACTTCAAGGCCTGGAGATCGAGGAATTGCTGGTTCAATTCGGGCGTCAGCCAGAGTTTTTCCTGCCGCTCCGTGAGAATGGCGCCCGGCACGATGCAGTTGACACGGATGCCGGAGGGGCCGAGCTCGCGCGCAAGGGTCTTCGTCATGCCGTTGATCGCCGCCTTGGCGGTGGTGTAGCCGACCATGCCCGGGCGGCCGCGCATCCACGAGATCGAGCCGAGCATGATGACCGAACCGCGCCCCCGCTCGGCCATGCCCTTCGAAACGGCCTGCGTGGCGAAGAACTGGTGGTCGAGATTGAGCGCCAGCGCCCTGTGCCAGTAATCCGGTTCGACATCCCCCATGGCGTGGCGGTCGTCCTTGCCGGCATTGTTGACGAGGACATCGATGGCGCCGTGTTCGGCCTCGATCCGACCGAGCACCTCGCGCAGCCGCGCAATGTCCGTGACGTCGCAGGCATGGAAGGCCGCGCCCGTCGCAGCGGCAAGCGCCCCTCCCCGCTCCGCGTCGATATCGAGGAACGACACCCGCGCGCCCTGGGCCACGAAGGCCCTCACCATCTCCTCGCCGATGCCGGACGCCCCACCGGAAATGACCACGGATCGACTCTCGAGGGAGTGGTACTGGACGGTCGTGTAATCGAAGCTCATCGAAACCTCGGGGTCAGACGGTAGGATCGAAGCGGTATTCGGGCAAGCCGGGCACGTCGACCCGCATGGAAAACAGGCTGCCCGAATGCGGCATGGCCGCAAGCTCCGCCTCGGGGCGCTCGTGACGCGCGGAGGTGACGAAGAGCGTCTTCCGGTCGGGGCCGCCGAAGGCCACCATGGTGGGACAGCGAGCCGGAACCGGATATTCCGCGAGCAGGCTGCCGTCCGGCGCATAGCGCCGGATGCGCCCGCCCTCGAACAACGCGGTCCAATAGCAGCCCTCGGCGTCGACGGCGGCGCCGTCCGGGCGGCCGCGGTCGGTTTCGGTCGGGGTCAGTCGTGTGAAGACCTGCGGGTCCGTCGCCTCGCCCGTTGCCGGATCGTACGCATAGCGCCAGACCGTGAAGGTTGGCGTGTCGGAGTGGTAGAGCGTGTGTCCATCCGGCGAGAAGGCAACGCCGTTCGAGGTCAGCAGTCCTTTCGCGAGAATCGCGAGCCCGCGCCGGTCGTACCGGTAGAGATGAGCCTTCGCGCCCGCCTTCGGCTCGTCGATGGTGCCGGCGAGGAAGCGTCCAGCCGGATCGACGCGGCCGTCATTGAAGCGGCTCGTGCCCTGATCTTCAGGATTGTCGGCGAGCTTGCGCTCGGGTCGCCCCTGCCCGTCCAGGAGCCAAAGCCCCGACCGCAGGCCCGCGATGAAGCCGCCACCCTTCCGGAGCCCGATGCAGCCGATGTCCTCCGGCACCGGATATGCCACATGCCGCCCGCTCTCAGGCTCGAAACGGTGGATCGCCCTGCCCTTGATGTCGACGAAGAACAGCGCCTGCTCCTCCTCCGACCAAATCGGGCATTCACCGAGCTGCGCCCGCACATCGAGCGCGACGGACAGGGTCATTTCACGTTCCTCAATAAGCAGCGGCAGGCGCTGCCTGCTGCACGGGCTGGTCGCGCAGGGCGCCGAGCCAATCGGTGGCGCGTCCCGTCATCATGGCAATATCGGACGCGATCGCCGCGAAGTCGTAGCCGTAGCCGATGAAGCGCCGCACCATATCCGGGTTCGGTCCGACAATACCGACCGGCTTGCCGGCCCGGTGCGAATCCTGCGCCGCCTTTTCGATGAGCGCCTGCACCTCGGGATGGGCGATGTTGCCGATATGACCCATGGCGGCCGAGAGGTCGCCGGGTCCGACGAAGAGCGCATCGACACCCGGAACGGCCGCGATCTCCGGCAGGCGCTCGATCGCCTCGGGAGTCTCGAGCTGCACGATCACCGCGATTTCGTCGTTCGCGCGCTTCAGGTAGTCGGATGCCCGGCCGAAGCGGGAGCCCCGATGGACCGCCGCGACGCCGCGCACGCCGTGCGGCGGGTACTTGGCGAAGGCGACAGCCTGACGGGCCTCCTCGGCATTCTGAACGAACGGCACCATGATCGTCTGCGCACCCGCATCGAGGACGCGCTTGACGAGGACCTGATCGTTCCACGCCAGACGCACCACCGCATCCGCCGGAGTGCAGCCGATGGCGCGCAGGATATGAGTGAGATCGGAGACCTCGATCGGCACGTGCTCCATGTCGACCACCAGGAAGTCGAAGCCCGTGTAGCCCATGGCCTCCGCGGTGGCGGGCGCCGCCGCCATGAGCCAGGTGCCGAGCGGCGGCTTGGAGCCGGCGCCCTGGAGCCAGCGCTTGAAACGGTTCTCGATGTCGATCATGGCAGCCTCAGAAGATCACGGGCTCGGCCACGGGGCCGGGCGCGCTCAGGAAATCGAAGTCGCAGCCTTCATCCGCCTGCGAGACATGGCGCTGATAGAGGGCCGCGAAGGAGCGGCCATAAACTGGTGTGGTCGGCTTCCAGGCGGCCCTGCGACGTTCCAGCTCCGCCGGATCGACGCGCATGTCGATCCGCCCGGCCTCCACATCGAGCTCCACGAGGTCGCCGGTCTTCAGCAGGCCGAGGGGTCCGCCCACCGCCGCCTCGGGCGCGACATGAAGAATGCAGGTGCCGTAATGGGTGCCGCTCATGCGCCCGTCGCAGATGCGCACCATGTCGCGCACGCCCTGCTTCAGGAGCTTCTTCGGGATCGGCAGATTTCCCCATTCGGGCATGCCGGGAGCGCCGACCGGGCCCGCATTGCGCAAGACGATGACGCTGTTCTCCGTGACGTCGAGATCGGGATCGTCGATGGCCTTGTTCATCTCGGCCGGGCTGTCGAAGACGATCGCGGGCCCCACATGCTTGAGGAATCTCGGATTGGCGGCCGACGACTTCATAACGGCGCCGTTCGGCGCGAGATTGCCACGCAGTACCGCGAGCGTCTTGCCCTTGGAGAGCGGCACGACCGGGTTGTCAGGACCGCGGATCACGTCGTCATTCCAGCACTCTGCGCCGGCGATGTTCTCACCTAGCGTACGGCCGTTGACGGTCCGAGCGTCCGGGTCGAGATGCGCCTCCAGCTTCCTGAGCATCGCCAGCAGGCCGCCGGCGAAGTAGAAGTCCTCCATCAGGTATTCGCCCGACGGGAACAGGTTGGCGCAGACCGGGACCTTTCCGGCCATCTCGGACATGTCGTCGAGGGTAAGTTCCACGCCCGCCCGCCGCGCCATGGCGATGAGGTGGACGGCCGCGTTGGTCGAGCCGCCGAGCGCCATATAGGCCACGAGGCCGTTCCGGAAGCTCCTCGCGTCGAGGATCCGGGAGGGCTTCAGGTCCTCCCAGATCATCTCCATGATGCGCTCGCCGCAGGCCGAGGCCATGCGCGGATGGCCGCTGTCCGCAGCCGGGATCGAGGACGCGCCAGGCAGGGTCAGGCCCATGGCGTCGACGATGGACGTCATGGTCGAGGCGGTGCCCATGGTGTTGCAGGTGCCGATGGAGCGCGTCATGCGGCTTTCCAGGTCGACCCAGTCTCCTTGCGTGATGTTGCCGGCGCGCAGCTCGTCCCAGTATTTCTTGGTGTGCGTTCCCGCTCCGGTCTTCACGCCTCGCCATTGCCCGTTCGACATTGGACCGGCCGGGCAGAAGATGACCGGGATGTCCATGCTGATCGCGCCCATGAGCAATCCGGGCGTGGACTTGTCGCAGCCGCCGAGCAGCACCGCGCCATCGACCGGGTGTGAGCGCAGGAGCTCTTCCGTCTCCATCGCCAGGAAGTTGCGGTAGAGCATGGTGGTGGGCTTCACCATCACCTCGCCGACGGACAGCGCCGGCAATTCGACCGGATAGCCGCCCACCTGCCAGACGCCGCGCTTCACGGCCTCGGCCCGGTCCCGCAGATGCGAATGGCACGGGCTCATCTCGCTCCAGGTGTTGAGGATCGCGACCACGGGCTTTCCGAGGAACTCCTCGCGCCGCATGCCCATCTGCTGGGTGCGCTGACGGTGGGCGAAGCCGCGCATGTCGTCGGACGCGAACCAGCGTTGGCTCCGCAGCTCCGCGAGAGATCGGCGTGTCATGACTGAAATCCTTATCCCTTGATGCCGCCGGAGGTCAGGCCGGACACGACGCGCTCCTGGAAGATCACGATCAGAACCGCCACGGGCACGATACCGACCACGAGCGCGGCCGAAATGACCGGCCACGGGAACGCGAACTCGCCCTGGTAGAGCGTGATGCCCACCGGCAGCGTGCGCAGCATCGGATTGGAGTTGAACGACAGGGCGAGCAGGAACTCGTCCCAGGCGTTGACGAAGGCCAGAATTCCGGCGGTGAAGACCCCCGGCGCCGAGAGCGGCACCACCACCTTGAACAGGGCGCCGATGCGGGTGCAGCCGTCGATCATGGCGGAATTCTCGAGATCACGCGGGATGCCCTCGAAGAACGACACCAGGATCAGGGTGCAGACCGGCAGGCTCAGCACCGTATAGGGCAGGATCAGCGCCACCCAGGTATTGAGGAGGTTCAGCGCCCGCATGATCTCGAAGAGAGGCACCAGCAGGGTCACGAGCGGGAAGGTCGAGACCGCGATGATGGCCGAGAGGATCAGGTCCCGGGCGCGGAGCTGGAGCCGCGCCAGGGCATAGGCGGCGAGCACCGAGATGAACAGGGTGAGCGCAGTCGAGAGGATCGCCACCATGAAGCTGTTGAACAGGAACAGCAGCAGCGGCTGGTCCGTGAAGGCCCGCAGGTAGTTCGCAATCGTCGGGGCATGGGGCAGCCAGGAGATCGGCTTCGCGGTCAGCTCCGCCTCGGTCTTGAGCGACGTGAACAGGATCCACAGGGCCGGGAACATGCCGTTCACCACCAGGATGAGGCCGACCAGGATCCGCAGCGGCGTTCCGGACAGCAAGGAGTGTTGGGCGGGAGCTTCGGCGTTCATGGCTGTCACCCCTTGGCGCGGATCATGCGCAGATAGACCGCCGTCACGCACATGGAGAGCGCGAACATGACGACCGCGAGCGCGGAGCCGTAGCCAAGATCGAGGAAGTCGACGGTGTTCTGGTGGATGTACATGGCGAGCGTTGCGGTGGAGGTGCCGGGTCCGCCACGCGTCATGGTGAAGGGAATGTCGAAGGTCTGCAGCGCCGTGATGGTGCGGAAGATGAGCGCCACGACGATGGCGGGCTTCAGGAGCGGCAGGGTGATCTCGAAGAACTGGCGCACGCGCCCTGCCCCATCGACCTCAGCCGCCTCGTAGAGCGAGCGCGGAATGGTCTGAAGGCCCGCCAGGATGATGAGCGCCATGAAGGACGAGGTTTTCCAGATGATCGTCAGGCAGATCGCCGCGAAAGCCCAGTTGGCCGAGTTGAACCAGATGACGCCTTCGAAGCCGAGGCGACGCAGCACGTCGTTCACCACACCGTATTCGGAGTGGAAGAACCAGGCGAAGATCAGGCCCGCGAAGGAGAGCGGCAGCGCCCACGGGATGAGGAGCGACAGGCGGACCGGCCACTTCGTCCTGAAGGGAAGGTTCGCCATGAGCGCCATGGCGAGGCCGACGAACAATGCGCCCGGCACGGTGATGAGGGTGATGAGCACCGTGTTCCAGGTCGTTTCCCAGAACACCGGATCATCGAGCATGAGACGGTAGTTCTCGAGGCCGGCGAACTCCGCCGGCACGCCCGAGGTCAGGGATAGATTCTGAAAGCTCGTCCAGACCAGGCGGCATACTGGGTAGACGATGATGAGGGCGAGCAGGAGCGCCGCCGGCGCCAGGAGGAGCACCGCAAGGGTGCGCTCGCTCGGATCGAGGAACCGCGTCCACCACTTGGTGGCGCTCTCGTTGTGCGTCGGGACGACGCTCGTTTCGCTGGCCGTTGCCATCGTCGTGTTCCTGCCCGGGTGCATCGTGTGGGGACGGACGCGGCATCGCGTCCGTCCTTAGAGGATGATGAGCGCGATCAGCGCAGGACGCGCCGCAGCCGGCCTTCCATCTGGTCGGCGGCCTGCTCCGGCGTGGTCGTGCCGGCGAGGACCGCGTTGACCGAGGTGCGGATGATCTCGCTGACCTCGTTGTAGCGCGGCGTCACGGGGCGGGCCTTCGCGGTCTCGACCACCGGCTTCGCCTCCGCGAACCACGGCACCGCCTTGGTGACGTCCGGATCGGTATACTTGTCGGCGAAGGCCGGCAGCAGGGCGGCGTTGATCGCCATGAACTCCGAGGTCTCGGGGCTCGACAGGTACTGCACGAATTTCTGCGCTTCGGTCTTGTTGTTGGAATAGGCCGAGACGCCCCACTCCCAGCCGCCGAGGCAGGAGGCCGGCTGGCCGCCCGCAACCGCCGGGAGCTTCACGACGCCGACCTTGTCCTTCACGGCCGATTCACCGCCCTGGAACTGGCCCCAGGCATAGGACCAGTTGACGGCGAACAGCACGTTGCCGGCCTGGAACTCCTTGCGGGTGTCGTCGGTGGCGACCTCGGCGATGTTCTTCTTCGCGACGCCCTGGTCGACGAAGTCCTTCCACAGCTTGAACGACTTCACGGCCGCATCCTTGTCGAAGGACAGCTTGCCGTTGGAGACGAGATTCTTGCCCATGCTCCAGTACGGCAGCAGGAAGGTGCAGACGGCGCCCTCGATGGCCTTGCCCTGGAACGAGAGCCCCTGCAGGTTCGGGTCCTTCTCAGCGTCCATCACCTTCTTGGCGGCAGCGGTCAGCTCGTCCCAGGTCGTGGGCGGCTTGACGCCGTGCTTCTCGAGCAGGTCCTTGCGGTAGTAGAGAAACATGGCATCGGCGAAGGCGGGCAGCGCGACGACCTTGCCGTCCACGGTGTTCGCCTCGGCATAAGCCGGAAGATACTGCTTCATCGCTGCCTCGGCGTTGTTGCCGAGCACGTCGTTGAACGGGACGGTCCAGCCCGCAGCGGCGTACTGCGCCGGGCGGATCACGTCGAGGATCATGACGTCGAGGGAGGTGTCCTTCGCGGTCATGACCGTGTTGAGATACTGGGCCTGCGCCTCCGAGGTGTTGCCGCCGGTCTCGATAGCCACCTTCACGTTGGGGTTCTTGGCCTCGTACATGTCGAAGGCCTTGCGCCATACGTCGGGGCGATGCTGGCTGGAGACGAACACGCGCAGGTTCGTCTGCTGCGCCATGGCGGCGGGTGCCGTCAGGCTGAGGGCTGCGCCGGCGAGCAGCCATGTCAGGGTCTTGGGTAGGCTCATCGTTTCCTCCGTTGGGTTCTTAAGGATGCCGGTCCCTCGCCGGCATCTCGCTTTTCAAGCGTGGCCGCTCAGTTCAGCGCCCGCTCCGTCGCCGCATCGAACAGATGGATCCGCGAGGGATCGACACCGATGGACAGGATCTCGCCGGGCTGAGGCCTCATCTCCGGCGCGACGCGCGCGGTGAGCGTGGACGACCCGAGGGCGAAATGGATGAGCGTGTCGGAGCCGAGGGGCTCGACGACCTGCACGCGGCCGGAAAGCTGACGCCCCTCCTCGGCAGCACCGAAATGCTCGGGACGGATCCCGACGATGATGTCACGCCCCTCGAGAGCCGCCGCCCTCCCGTTGACGCGGCTGTCGAGCGCGATCTCGGCGCCGCCGTCGAACGCGATCCGGCCGCCGCGGATGGTGCCCTTGGCGAAGTTCATCGCAGGTGAGCCGATGAAGCCGCCGACGAAGACGCTGGCCGGGTTGTTGTACACCTCGTCCGGCGTGCCGACCTGCTCGATCTCGCCACCCTTCAGGATCACGATGCGATCAGCGAGGGTCATGGCCTCGACCTGGTCGTGTGTCACATAGATGATCGTAGTGCCGATCGCCTGATGCAGGCGCTTTATCTCGGTCCGGACCTGGCCGCGCAGCTTGGCGTCGAGATTGGAGAGCGGCTCGTCGAAGAGGAAGACCTGAGGACGGCGCACGATGGCGCGGCCCATGGCGACACGCTGGCGCTGGCCGCCGGAGAGCTGGCTCGGTTTGCGCTCGAGGAGCTGGCCGATGCCGAGCATCTCGGCGGCCTGCGCGATGCGAGGCTTGATCTCGGCCGCCGGCACGCCGCGCACCTTCAGGCTGAAGGCCATGTTCTCGTAGACGGTCTTGTGGGGGTAAAGCGCGTAATCCTGGAACACCATGGCGATATCCCGCTCGCGTGGCGGCAACTTGTTCACCACCCGCTCGCCGATGCGGATCTCGCCGCCGCTGATGCTCTCGAGTCCGGCCAGCATGCGCAGGGTCGTGGACTTGCCGCAGCCGGACGGGCCGACGAGGACCACGAACTCGTGGTCGGCGATCTCCAGGTCGATGCCCTTCACGATGCGAAGGGCGCCATAGCTCTTCTCAAGCTTGCGAAAGCTGACTGAAGACATGTTCCTCACCTGTTCCTGGCGGGCCGTGATCCGGCGCGCTTCGATCCACCGAGAGCGACAAAAGCGCCTTTCACCTGATCGACTGAGGCCATCATAGCGCTACGATGAAATTGCCGCAAGAGAGGAAATAGGCCGGATTTGTCGAGCTTGGACCAAGAGTTTATGCCCCTATCCTATTGGAATATCGTCAAATCTGCTCTATAAGTTTTCTTAGCGCATTTCGGAGCGCTGCGAAATTTGGAGATATCTTCGTGGATTCAGGCGGCAACTCGGCGGAGGTTCGCCTGACGCGCAAGCGGCGGAAGATGCAGCGCGTCACCATGATGGATGTGGCCAAGCTGGCCAGGGTCTCTCCTTCGACGGTCTCCCTCTATCTGCGGAAGCCAGAGGCGGTCTCGCCCTCCGCCGGTCAGGACATCGCCCGCGCGATCGACGACCTGGGCTATGTGCCGAAC
>JAFAAP010000271.1 GCA_023426505.1 Pseudomonadota bacterium | reverse complement strand
ATGGGCGAAAACCAGTTGCCGAAGGTGATCGCCGGTGTCAGGTTCAAGGACGGCAGCGAGGTCATTCCGATGCCGACAAACAGCGTCGCCTGATCAGCCTCGTCACCCAAAATCCGCTATAGCTCGCGACGGTCGGCAATGGCCGAGGCTCCGAAGACGATGATGAGCTCCATATGCCCGCCCGCCAAGAGAGCAAGCTCCTCCACCAGGATTGCGGCTTCGTGAGGCACGCGGCGTTCCTGCGCGATCCGCGCCTGCGCCGGCTCGAGCCGTCTCCCGAGCACGGCAAGAGTTTCGTCGATAACACTTGGCTTGAGGTTCGGGAGAAGCGTTGAGACAACTCCCACCGTGCGCCGTGAATAGGGCACGATGCGCAAGGCACCCTTGCCGGCTCTCACGATCCCGTTCTGCAGCAGGAGCCTCGGAATGGCATAGGGAATGATCTTGACTGTGCCGACCATCTCTCCCGCGACAACAGGCTTAATGACGAAGTGATCACCCGCCGTTTCGCGTCGGATCCCCAGGGCCGCCGGATCGACCCGCGCAGGACCTTCCGGCGATCGCTGCGCGGTTGTGGGGCCGCGATCGACTTGGCCTATCGCTCCCCTAAGGCGCGCCATGCACCAATAGTGGTGCTTATGGACATCTCAGGCTCGATAGCGGATTATTCCCGACTCTTCCTGCACTTCCTCCATGCCATTACCGAGAAGAGACGAAGAGTTCACTCCTTCGTCTTTGCCACGCGCCTGACCAATATCGGTCGCGAACTGACGAGCCGGGATCCTGATGAGGCCCTGGCCCATGCCTCGAAGCGAGCGCAGGACTGGGAGGGTGGAACGCGCATCGCGCATGCGCTGCACGACTTCAACCGCCACTGGTCCCGCCGGGTGCTCGGTCAGGGTGCCATCGTCCTGCTCTTTACAGATGGACTCGAACGGGAGGTGACACAGGAATTGACGTTCGAGATGGACCGGCTCAAGCGTTCTTGTCGCAGTATGATATGGCTGAACCCGCTTCTTCGGTTCGACGCTGTCGAGGCTCACGCCTCTGGCATCCGGGCAATGCTGCCTTACGTGAATGAGAGACAGAGACGTCTAACCGGCAAACCGGCTCCACTTTTCTGCACGATGCTCCAACCCGTTTGCGATGGCTCTCTCGTGATCAACCGATAAGCCCGCGCAGCCCTATGGAAGCAGTGTTTTTGAGAGCTTTCGAATCACAACAAGCTCTATAGAAGGCCGTCTTTTCAGGAAAGCGCCATGGAAGGCTGTCCTTGCTCGAGATTGCTCTTCCTCCCCTTCCATCAGCACAGTTTGCGGCTTAGGCTCCAGCGCCAGTGCCGTCTCGTATCGCGAGCCGCGCAGTTCCTCGGAATTCGCTCAGATCAACGCGCACAAAGCGAGCTGCCGAGCCTGGAATTGTCCGAATCGGCACCCATTGTGAGGGTAAGGACTTGAGCGAACAATTCAACGCGATCGCAGAACGACTGGTTGCCGAACACCGCGATGGAATAAAGTTCCACAAATTTGATGGAATCAGTAGCCTGTCGGACGCCTACCGCGTCCAGGACGCGTATGTGGCCGCCACCATTGGCGGTGATACCTGCGCTGGGTACAAGATCGGCTTGACCTCGACGCGCATGCAGCAGATGTGCGGCATTGATCAGCCGATCTGTGGCACGATCTTCAGCAGCCGAGTGTTCAAGAGCGGCGCCCGCTTGTCGATGATCGACTACGGTCGCCTCGGCCTCGAATTCGAGATTTGCGTTCGTTTGGGGCGAGACTTGGATCCGCAGGATGAGCCATTCACGCCCGAGCAGGTGGGCGAGGCGATCGATGCGGTTGCCGCAGCCATTGAACTAGTCGACGACCGCCAGGCCGACTACAGCGTCCTCGATATCAATACGCTCGTGGCCGACAACTCCTGGAATGCCGGAGTCGTCATAGGGGAGTTTACGCTTCCCCCTGCCCGCTTGGACACTCTCGAAGGGATTGCCTATCAGGACGGAGTCGAGGTCGCGCGAGGCTACGGTGCCGATGCGCTCGGTCATCCCTTCGTGCCACTCGCATGGCTTGCAAACCACCTCGCTGCCAATGGCCGTCAGTTGCGCAAGAACGACATCGTTATGACCGGCAGCATCGTCACCACGCGGTTTCCGACCGGGCGCTTTACCTATCGCTTCGACGTGGCAGGGTTGGGAAGCGTGGAAGTCAGCGGCAGCTAGAGCGGAACGAACAAGCGATTACGGCGTGGCGCGAGCGCGCTGATGTTGGGCTGGTTCTGCACGCCATCGATCTCGCCGAAGCAGATGTCATCGTCGTCATTGACGCTGGCGCAAGCGTTGAAAACGACTATGTGGGCGAACTGCACTCCGGCTTCGCGCAGCAGAAGAAAGTTGCCGGCGTCCTCGTCAGTTGCGCTGTCCGAGGCGTCGACCCCTCGCGTCATGGAACGACTTCCCCGTCTACTGCCTCGGGGACACGGCGCGAGGGCCCCTCTCCAACGAGCAAGGCCCGGTCAACGGACCAATCGTGTTTGGTGGCGTTCCGACCAAGCTCGGCGATATCATGTTGGGGGACAGCGGCGGTCTTGCCGTCATCCCGGTCGAGAATGCCCCATCGCTTCTTGAGGCCGGCTGACAGCGCACTCAGATGGAGGAGGAGTGAAAGTGCGAGTTGGATTCAGGCAGAACGTTGCAGAACCTTTTCAGCGTTCCAGAGGCAATTTGAGTTTCGTGATCGTTCGCCTCTTCGGGATGGACCACATACCCGTCATGGCCAAGGCGTATAAGCTTGTGGCGCCAGTCTGATTGATCAGGCCCTCGGCTGCGCCCAACGTGTTCCACTGCAGATGCTCCGGGCCTGCGCCTTGGCAACCAGTTTGAGCCGAGATCCAAAGACGTGTCCTTCACGTGGGTGAGGCATCTTGTTCTTTGCATTGGACGCCTCATGGCGGAGTGGGATCCGTGATGCCTCCTCAGCCTAGAGAGTGAGGACCCATGACCGATTGGCAGGAGTCGATAGCGTCTCAACGACCATTGGCCACAACATCCTCGTGCACATGGCCGCCAAGAAAAAGCTGGCCGACGCGTGGATCGGCCAGCAACTTCTTCGCATCGTCATGCATGCGGGCCTGACCAAGCTCAAGTACCAAGCCGTAGTCCGATAAGGCGAGCGCGGCCTTGGCGTTCTGCTCCACCATCAGGATAGTCACGCCGCTATCGCGCAGGCGGACCAGGATTTGGAAGACCTCCCGCACCATGTTCGGCGACAGGCCGATGGAGGGCTCATCGATGAGCACCAACTTGGGATCGAGCAGAAGCGAGCGGGCCACCTCGAGCTGCTTCTGCTGACCGCCGGAAAGCTCGATCGCCTTACGATTCCTGAATTCGCGCAGCATCGGGAACTGGTCCATCACCGCGTCGATGCGTCGGCGTACCTTGGCTTGATCGGGCGCGGTGATCCCACCGAGTTCGAGGTTGTGGTAGACCGATAGCTGCGGCACCACATTGCGGCCCTGGGGTACATAAGTCACACCGCGGGCAATCATCTGACGCGGCGTCGCACCTGTAACGTTGTTGCCGTCCAGCAGAACCTGACCCGAGTGGACCTGCAGCAGGCCGAAGATCGCCTTGAACACGGTGGATTTGCCTGCGCCGTTAGGGCCGATCATCGTGGTGATCGACGCCTCCGGGATCTTAAACGAGACGCCGTTCAGGATCGTGACCTTGCCGTAGCCGCCATGGACGTTCCGAAGCTCAAGCATTAATCAACCACCGAGATAGGCATCAATCACCGTTTGGTTCGACCGGATCTCGTCCGGCGTCCCCTCGGCGATGATAGCGCCTTCGGCGAGCACGACGATCCGGGTGCAAAGGCTCATCACAAACTCCGTGTTGTGCTCGATCACCACGAAGGTCGTGCCATGCTCGGCGTTGTAGGCGGCAAGCCGCTCTTTCAGGTGCGAGAGCATCGTCAGGTTTACGCCGCCCGCTGGCTCGTCGAGGAGCACCAGGGTCGGGCCCGCCATGAATGCCATGGCGGCGTCCAGCAGCTTCTGCTGGCCGTAGGAGAGCGAGCCCGCTAGCGTATCGCGCAGATGGTCCAGGCGGAAGAATGAGATCATCCTCTCTGCATCCGCAGCGAGGCCAGCATCCGAGGGGCCGAACAGCCGCGAAAGCATTGTGCCGCGATGCTCCTGTCCTGCCAGGACGATGTTGTCGAAGACGCTCATCTGCGGGAATACGGCGAGCTGCTGGAAGGTGCGGCCGACGCCGAGCCTGTTCAGTTTGGACGGCCGCAGGCCGGATACGTCGAAGCCGTTGACATGGACTTGGCCTGCATCGGGTTCAAGCTGACCAAGGATGCAGTTGAAGAGCGTTGATTTGCCGGAGCCGTTCGGCCCAATCAAGCCAAGGATCTCGCCCTTATAAACGTCCAAGGACACACCCCTGACGGCCTTAATGCCCCCGAAGCTCTTCTCAATGCTGCGGACGGAAAGGATTGGCCGGCTCATTTGAGCTGCGCCCCCTGCTGAAGATCGGCGCGAGCGACAGGTCGCACGATAAACCGGTCGCGGATGCGACCCCATATGCCGATTATGCCCGAGGGGACGAAGATGAGCATGACGATCACGAGGGTCGAATAGATGATAAGGTAGTAGCCTTCGGTGAAGCGGAGGATCTCGGGCAGTAGGATCACGACGCCCGCTCCCAGGAACGGGCCGAAGAAGGAGCCCGCGCCGCCGACTACGACCATCAGCAGGATGCGCAGCGAATGGGCGAGCCCGAAGGAACCCGGCTCGATGAACTGCACGAGCGGCGCAATCAGCGATCCGGCGAGCCCTCCGTACATAGAGCCGATGGCAAAAGCCAGGAGCGTGATACGGCGGGTGTCGACCCCGAGGCTCTCAGCCCGGATCGGGTTCTCGCGAAACGCCCTGAACGCGCGCCCCCAGGGCGAGCGCACGATGCCCCACATGGCCATCGCGGCCACGGCCGTTACTGCAAGCGTGAAGTAGTAGAAAGGCAGCGACCTCATGGTCGAGAACAGGCCGAGGTTCGGCCGCGGAATGCCGACGAGCCCATAGGTCCCGCCTGTCAGCCACTCCTCATTGCGCAGCACAAGGAAGACCAATGTGTTGAACGCGAGAGTTACGAAGGCGAGGAAGTGCCCCTTCACGCGTAGGGCGGGATAGCCCAACCCGAATCCGACAGCGAAACAAGCTAGAACGCCGAGCGGCATGGCTACGAGCCAGTGCCAACCGGCGAGCGTGAGGAGCGCCGTCGTATAGGCCCCGATGGCCATGAAGGAGGCCTGCGCCAGCGAGATCTGGCCGGCATAGCCGAGTGTCAGGTTGAGACCCATCGCAGCGACCGAGAAGATCAGCCAGGAGGTCATCACGTAGATGATGTAGTTGCCCCGTCCGACGGGCGCCACAATTGCGAACGTTATCAATGCTAGGATCAGGACGTGGCGAAGCCAGGCCTTCATCAGACGGCCCTCCCCTCAGGCGTGCCCAGAATGCCTTGCGGGCGGACCAGGATGATGAGGATCAGGAGGATCAACGGCAGCGCAGCGCGGTATTCGGCAGTGACGTAGGTGGCCACTAGATTGTCTAGGACGCCGATCAGCAATCCGCCCACCAGCGCACCGCGCATCTGGTTGAAGCCCCCAACGATGGCCGCGATGAAGGCGACGAGGCCCAGGGTCTCGCCGTTCGAGAACTTGGCGAGATAGACCGGCGTGATGAGAAAGGAGGCGAGCGCCGCGAGCGCGGCGTTGATCAGGAACGTGTAGAGGACCATTCTCTTCACATCGACACCCAGGATCTCGGCCACAGCCGGATTCTGCGCGGTTGCCTGCATACAGCGGCCGGTGCGGGTGCGGTTGAGGAAAAGCGTCAGCAGGACGACGATCCCCAGCGAGAAGACGAGGTTCAGGATGTCCTGGAGTGAGACGACCGCGCCGAGAATGTCGATCGCGTCGGTTGGGAACATAGACGGGAAGGGCTGCCCCTCCGCGCTGTAGAACTCCTTTACGCTCTCCCTGATCAGGATGCCGAGCGCGATCGTGGCAATGACGAGCGTGATGCCGCCATGCGGCAGGATGGGCTCGACGACTAGCTTCTTGAACGCCGCTCCCAAGATGAGGATCGACATGGCAAGACCGAACACCAGCGCGCCCCAGAGCGGCAGATCGAAATAGTTCAAGCCGACCAGAACCAGGAACGCCGGAAGCATGACGAACTCGCCCTGGGCGAAGTTGATCGTTTGCGCCGCCTGCCAGACCAGCGCAAAGCCGATCGCGACGAGCGCGTAGATTGATCCAGTCGCGAGACCGGACAGCAGGACCTGCAGAAACTGGGACATTGCTTGATTTTTTGGTTGAAGGCCGCGACAGCCGGCGCTGTTGCCGCGGCAGGTGTTAGAGGTTCCGGCGATCAGTTGGCCGGGACGGTACCGATCACGGACGGCGATCCGTTCCGGACCTGCACCATGAAACTCGGACGGGACATCTCGCCGCGGTTGTCCCAGCAGGTGTCGAGCAGGATCTTCGGATATTTCGCGGCAGGCAGGCATAGGCCGTGCATCTTCTCGGCAAAGGCCTCACCATCGAACTTGCCGACGAGTTCGGTCACATACTTCGTCGTCCAGGCGCCGATATAGCCCTTGATCGCGTCGTGGGTCGGAACGCGCTTGAAGGTTTTAACAAACTTCTCTCTGAAGGCTGCAATCCCTTCGATCTGATCGGCGGAGGCCGTGATGCCTACGTGAGCGATTGCACCTTCAGCCGCGGAGCCTGCCAACTCGATGACCTTGGCCTCGGTCAGTGTCACCTCGCCGACGAGCGGCATCGCGAGACCCTGCTTCTTCGCCTCGATCAGAAAGCGGGCGGACTCCTCCTGATTCATATAGACAAACACGGCGTCGACGCCCGACTGCTTCAGCTTGGAGACGTCCGACGCATAATCGGTCTGCGCCTGCTCGGATGGCACGTCAGCCACAACTTCAATGCCGGCCTTCTTCATTTCGGAGATGAACACATTGCGTCCGCCGCGGCCGAACTCGTTGTTCACCCAAGCGACGCCGACCTTCTTAGCCTTCAACGTGTCCTTGAAGTAAGGCACCAGGGCTGGGACGCCCTTCTGAGCGCCGGAGGAGGTGCGGAAGACGAACGGGTTGCCCTTCTCAACGATCGTCGGTGCCTCAGAACCGACGAACTGCGGCACACTGTTCTGTTGCGCCACCAGCATGTTGACCAGCGTCGAGCCGGAATAAATCGTGCCCCAGATCGCGTAGGCGCCCCCATCAATCGCCTTCTGCACCAACGCACGCGAAATCTGCGGATCGGTCTGCGTGTCGTACTCGGTAACCTTGACCGGCCTGCTGAGAATGCCACCTTCCGCATTGATCTCGTCCACGGCAATCTTGATGCCGTCACGCCAGTTGATGCCCGCCGGTGCGCCGGCGCCGGAGAGTTCGACAACAACGCCGATCTCAACGGCCTCTTGGGCCTGCGCAGCCCCCGCAAGAGTCAGCAGCGCTGTGCCCGCCGCGAGAACAAGTTTAGAATACATCGGTGATCCTCCCTAGCCATCGTCGGACCGGCGCCGTCACGTCCGCTCCGTTTCGTGTCACTTCGCTTTAGCGTCAGGAGACGAAATCCTGCAGCCGGCAATTTTTCCGATCCTTTGACGACCGTATTGGTAAGGTCAATTGCAAATTTCTTTACTCAAGGAAATATAATGTTAAATGATTTGTTATGTTATATAAATTTATTAAATCGCATGGGCACCCAATGGTGCAGCCCGCGGTTAGCAAAAAGCGCCGTAGGCCGTCTCCTGTTCGGGGAGAGGATGAACACGCACATGCGGCGGAAGCCGCATCAGATCCTCTCTTGAGCCTTGGCCCCTGTGACTGGACATTCGGAGCGATTGTGGGTCGGTTCACGACCGCGATCAGAACGCGGCACTGAGCATGGCCCGTCTCGGGTCCAAGACGCCTGGTCTGATGGGACCAGAAAGCCGTGTCCCTTACGCCGCGGAGGCATCAGCATCACAGTTTAGCAGCATGATCCCGCCAGCCTCGACCCGAATGGAGCGGGAGCCGGCGGCCATGTGGGCGATCACGAGAGAAGTGGCGGCGCTGGCGATGCCGGGCATGCTGTGGTGCTCGGCCACCCAGATGCGGCCATAGCCCCAACCTTCGGCCTGCCCGGCCAGATCGCAGGCATGGTCGAGGGCAAACGGGCATCTTTGCCTTCAGTGAAGCGAACCAGGTCGAGGATTGAGAGCCCTACCATCATTCACTCCGTATCATGCTCCCCACGCCGGCACGGGCGGCCCCGGAAGGGACGATCGGCCCTGCCATGTCCCGCCGGATCGATGGCCGACCAGAGCCGGGGGGCTTGTCCCAAGCCGCGGTGCAACATCCCTGCGGCTTGACCGGTAGCCCATCCCCGCCACGACAAGAGAGACGCCAATGCCACATGGGTCGATTGAGGAACGGCTCGCCACCCTGGAGGAAAGCAGCCGGAAGCAGGAGGAGTGCCTGGAGGAGATCTACGGCCGGATCGATCACCTGGAGTGCGCCTTTGTTGAAGCAATCGGCCTTCTTTATCGCGAGACGGCGATCACGGCCGAGGAGATCATGTCGGCGCTGCAATGCGGGGAGGACGAGTTCCAGCGCCATGGTGAGCGTCCCGACTTGGTGGTTCATTTTGCCCGCATCGCCGGTGCCCTGACCGAGCAGAAGAAGGCCCTGGGCAACCTCGGTGGGGGTTGAGCGAGCGTCCTGCCCCGCGTCCGCCGGACAGGGCATGGGTGGCATGCCTGGGCGGGCTCTCGCCGCGTTACGCCCGATCGGCCCGTGGCGCTTCGGAGCGACGCTCCCAGTATAGGATAAACAGGCCGCTTGCCACGATGATGGCCGCTCCAACCCAGGTCCAACCATCAGGAAGCTGGCCAAACACAAGGTAGCTGATCGATGTGGCGCCCAGGATCTGCCCGTAGGTAAACGGCGACACGAAGACCGCCGGCGCCAACTCGAAGGCGCGGACAAGGAGATAGTGACCGATCCTGCCTGTGACACCGATCCCAAGGAACACCAGAGCGTCCAAAGAACTCGTGGGCATCCGCCAGACAAACGGCAGCGGCAGGCTCATCGTATTTACGGCGGGAGACCCCTTGCTTTAGCCAGGGGGAGGAATGCCGCCTTTCTTTCGAGTTGGTGCGAACGTGTGTCGAACAAAGCGATGCTGTTCCAGCGTGGTTTTGTCTTTCAGCTTAATCCCGTTCAAGCCAGGAGATTCATCTCCGACAGGAGATCGGTGTGTGCCGTTTGATCTATAACCTAGCCCTGGAACATCGGCGCGATCACGACCGCAATTTCGAGCGGGTCACCGGCTGTAAGCTCAACTATGTGGCTCAGGCGCGGGAGCTCACGGCTTTGCGCCGGGAGTTCGACTGGATCGCTGCCGTCTCGCAGACGGCGCAGCAGTAGACGCTGCGGGATCTCGATAAGGCGTCCCAGAACTTCTTCGCCGGTCGGGCGAAGTATCCGACACCGCGCAAGCGAGGTGTCAACGACACGATGCGCTTTCAGGGGCGCGAATGCGAAATCAGGCAGCGCAACGCGAAGTGGTCAGCGGTGAAGCTGCCGAAGATCGGCTTTATCAAGTTCCGCCGCACACGCGATCTTCCCGGTGCTGAAGAACGTCACCGTCTCCCTGAACGCAGGTCGTTGGCAGGTGACGTTCTGCTGCGAGCACGAGCGCCACGTTGGGACTCATCAAGGTAGTGCCGTGGGCGCCGACCTCGGCGTGTCCGACACGGTGACACTCTCGACCGGCGAGCACCTCTCGCTGCCGATGGAGCGCATTCATGTGCTCAAACGGCAGCGGAAGCGCGCTCAGCGGGTCGTGGCTCGCGGCCGGCGGGGATCGCACCGGAACCGGCGAGCCAAGCTGAGGGCGGCGAAGATCTCGGCCCGGATCGGCCGGATCCGGCGCCACTGGCCGCACGAGACCTCAAAGGAGCTTTCGGAGAGATTCTCGGTGGTCGTGTTCGAGGATCTGAAGATTCGCAACATGACGGCCAGGCTGAACGAGGCGATCCTCGATCAGTGCTGGGGCGAGCTCGTGCGCCAAACCAACGACAAGCTGGAGGAGCGCGGAGGCCACGCCGCGTTGGTGAATTCAAGGGGAACCTCGCAGGCGTGCTCGTCCTGCGGGCATCGCGATCCCGAGAGCCGCAAGAGCCAAGCGGTGTTTCGGTGTGTCGCCTGTAGCGATGACCTCCACGCCGATGTGAATGCGGCGCGGACCATCTTACGGCGGTGGAGCACACCGTTGCCGGACGTGGACGGTTCTTGCCTTAAGCACCCGGACGAAGCGTCAACGCGACAGGTGGCAGCGTGAGCCTTCGCCCTGAAAATCCCCGCCCTTCAAGGCTGGGGAAGATGTTAACGATCCAATGCCGACAAGAACCATATAGGTGTTCGAAATGACGGCTTCATCATGCTGGGCCAGCTTGCGCGACATCAGCTGAATCACCGCCGACGCAGCCGCGTTGGCAAGAAGCAAGGCAACCGCCCAATCCTGACCGCTTGCTCCCGGGCACACCACGAGGGCATCGATAAAACCCGCCGCAACTGCTAGCCACCGGATGAACCCGACCCTTTCGCCGAGCACCAGCGGAGCCAGCGCCGTGACCATAGGCGGCGCCGAGAAGCTGATCTCCGTTGCGGTTGGCAAGGCCACAAACCCAAGGGCGTAAAAGGTCAGGATCGCCGGCAGGCAGTGCAGGCTGGACCTGGTAAGCTGCAATGGGAGTCTGGTCATCCGCAGCAGATCAAGGCCGCTGCGCGGGGCAAAGATCAGCAGCATAAACACGAAATGTCCGGCGTACCTGGCCCAGGTAATCTGAATGACGGAGTAGCTGTTGAGAAACGTCGCACAAGCATTGATGATCGGTTGGACCAGAACGGCAAGCACCACAAACAAGACCACGTGCTCCAGATTGTCAGCCGGGCGGGAGGCATGGGTCGGTTTGCTGCTTTTAAGGCCGTCCGACGCAAGCAGGTCTTTGTGGTGCTTCACAGGGCGGCTCAATCACTGATCTGCGCCAGTTCGTCACGCCGCCTGGACCGTGTCTCAACCCCCGGCCCTACTCCTGCATTCGCAGGCGATGCGGGGCATGGGCGCTGGGACTATGGCGGCGCAAATAATCGGCGAAAGAAGGCCACTATGTCCAGCGGCTCTCAATCCAGGCAACATGCTCTCTCAGGGAGCCGGCCGGACTGGGAAGCCATCAGCCAGGCGATCCCAATCGGACGGCCGGCTGAGCCGTTGCTGCACCAGAAGTTGCTCGCCAAAGCCTAAGCGGCCGCGTCCTCACTATCTGGTGCGGCAGGCTTGGCCCCCTTGGCGTGGCGTAGTGCCGTGGCCAAGGTCTGCTCGACGAGTTTCTGCGCCTCCGTGTACGTGCTGCCCTGGGCCGCGGAGATTTCGCGAACGAGCGTCTCAAGGACAAGCTCGTAGAGTGTCCGTTCACTGTACGAGGGCTCCGCCTGATCGGGAGCGCGATAAAGGTCCCGCGCCACCTCCGCGAGAGCCAGCAGATCGCCGGACTTGATCTTGACCTCATACTCCTGAGCCCGGCGGGACCAGATGCCGCGCTTGGGTTGGGCCCGGCCGGTGAGGACATCAAGCGCCTGTTGGACCAGCGCCGGCTCTGCGATCTTCCGCAATCCGCTGCCAGCCGCTTTTGCGACGGGAATGCGCACGGTCATCTTGTTGTGCTCGAAAAAGACCGCGAACACCTGCAGCGTGAAGCCTGCTACCTCCTGCTCCTCGATTGCAGTGATCCGCCCAACCCCGTGAGCCGGATAGACCACCGCCTCCCCTACTTGGAAGTTGACACTGCTGTTCTTGGTTGTGGTCATGGGTGTCATTTCCTCGGCCACCGATGCTTTCGGTGACAGCATGTCATTCTCCCAGGCTGGAGGCCTGCAGAGACAAGATGATCGAATCGCAAGCTGCTGCGTCGGTCTTCCGAATCAACCGTGAGCGAACGCGCACCCGGATCGGAGTGGGCACATGCTCTCACAGCCCACCATGAGGGCCGCAAGACAACCTCGTTGCTTTGGCGGCTATTGTGCGGTGCTGTTGATCAGGTTGGGTGTCGGCGAAATTGGCAGCGTGCGGCAGGCCTTACCACAATCGAGCCTTGATTGCAAAAGCAAGGACCAGGGGCGAAAAGTTCGCAGACCAGAGTGGGGACTGGCTGCCCCGGATGCCCAGTGTCTATCGAATGAGAAGGGCGCTGCCGGAGAGGCTCAGACCAAATACGCTATGACCAAGGATGCTCGGGGCCCGGATCTGGTTGGCATTCGGGCGCTTCGAGGCTGCGATGCATGCGACATCCCTGGCTGGAGCAGAAACCAGCCCCACGGTGACGAGACCCTCGATCAAGGATGGCGCCAGCGTTGGGCGCGCGCCCCAGCCGGACGGCGTAACCGCAAGCAGAAGTCCGGCAAAGATGATGCCGATGGCACAGTGCACGATCCACCCGACGGCCAGGTCATACGGACCCGCACGAGCGCCCGACGTCCTCGTGGAAAACCCGGCCCGTGGTGAGGTGGCAAAAGCAGCGCCCGACGAGGGCTCAGTTGGCGAGTGGGAGCCCGAACAACCTGTTCAGCACCTACGCCCATACATCGAGAAGGGCCGTTGCGCCGACACGAATCACAAAGGGACGACATAGGAAGCCCGTCACAAAAAGATCCTTGGGAGTTGGTCGTTGCTATCCACCACATTACTGCTCAGAACGTGTTGGTAGGCGGGATTGTCGGTCTTGTCCGGATACGGATAGCCAACTTCATCCAGGTTGCATTTTGAACGGAGCCGCTCTTCCACAGGAACCCGGATGCCGGCCAGCACCCGTACGTAATCGGCTCCGTGGTTGCGGTGGCGTTGTCACAGGAGCAGAAGCGGAGCAGCAAGAGGCCTGATGGCCAGCCTCGTTCGCCGCTCTGCCCTTTCTACCCACCTTCACCGACTCAATGCCATGGCAGTGTGGAAGTTTGCAGCCATCCAGCCCATTCCGTTCGTTCGGTTGTTCCCTTAACGTGCGTTATAGGATGGGTATCATCAGTTGCTGAGCCAGGAACCATGAGAGGACGATGGGAAGCCGGCGCCCGCTTAACGGATCCTCGTATTGACGCTATTTTGTTCTTGGCAGTTGGTCCCGATAGAGGATCGCAAAAGCGGTCAGAGATGCCCGGTTGCTGATCCCAAGTTTTTGATAAATTTTGTGCAGATGAAGCTTAACCGTTCCCTCCGTAATGCCGATTTGTCTAGCGATCTCCTTATTGGATTGGCCGTCTGCGGTTAGCGTTACAATCTCCCGTTCTCGCGGCGTAAGGCCATTCTCAATCTGGTGAGCGGCCGCTCGCCTCCCCTCCTCGCGCTTGAGAGCTGATGTTATGAGATCGTCGGGTACCCAGCGCCGGCCAGTTGAGACAGCGCGCATGCACTCGAGCAGCGCATCCGCCGCAGTGTCCTTGAGCATCAAACCGTCGGCCCCATGCAGGATAGCCTGAACAATCTGGTGATCGCCTGCGGAGGCGGTCAGAAAAATGACTCGTGTCTTAAGACCGCGCGATCTAACGCCGGCAAGCACCTCGATACCGGTAAGGCTTGGCATTGAGATATCTAGAACGGCCAGATCAGGCTGCGTTTCTAAGATTGCTTGGAGCGCTGATCTGCCGTCTGAACACGTCGCCACAACATCAAATGACGGATCTGTCCCGATCAGACTCTGGAGGCCAGTCAGAAAGACGGGATGGTCATCCGCAAGAACAACATGCAATGCTTTACTGACTCCACTCATACCGGTACCTCAAGATCGATTTCTGTACCCTTTGTTGAGGTGAGCAGGACGAGGGTACCACCCATATGCCTAGCGCGGGCGAGCAGCGATGTGGGGCCCATACTCCGGGCAGATAATTCCTCACCCGAGTACAAGCCATGCAAGTTCGAGAAGCCTCTACCATCGTCTTTAATTTTCAAACGTATCTGTCTGGCTCCAGCCGAAACCGTGATGTCAACGTGGGAGGCTTTGCCGTGGCGAACTGCGTTCGATATAGCCTCCGCCAGAATGTGGCGCACATTGCGAGCCATGTCTGCGGTCGTTTGTAGATCGGGCGGGTCAACTGTGACATGGATCTGGCAACCCCACTGCTGGCCTAGGTAGGTGAGAAGCTTGTTGACCTCAGCCCCTAAAGCCGTCCTACCGGGAAAGGGGCCCGGTGGGGATCGGCTGTCCTCGACGAAGGTCCGAATGCGCTGCTGTTCCGCCGCAAGAATTTGGCGCGTTTGATCGAGATGGCCGGCAACCTCCTCATCAGCCCGGCTCGAGCTAAGTCTTAGTTGAATGTTAGCTGCAGCCAAGCCCTGCAGTACGCCGTCGTGGAGGTCACGTGCTAGGAGTTCCCTCTCTTTTGACTTGGCGGTTGCTGCAAGTTCGTTTCGCAACCAATGATGTTCCAAATCCACCCCGATTCGCGTTGCGATGAGGTCAACGAGCAGGAGGTCATTCTTATCGTGCGCTTCCCCATCCAGAAGAAAGATCCGACCCTTACAGCTTGGCAGAAGAAAGGGTGCGGTTATCATGTTCTGAATTGAGTAAGTCCTTCGGAGTTCCTCATTGACCAGCTCACACACCGTAGCGCCTGTGCGAATAAGCGCTCCGGTAGCATCTGTCCCCGGTGGAACTGCGAAGCTTAGTCTAGCGACGGTCGGAGCAACTAATGTACCAAAGCGATCGGGGTGTTCTCGGCTGTAGTGAAGTCTATCTTTTGACCAAAGCACCACCTCCCGAAAAGGCTCATCAAGTGGCTCCCAGATAGTGAGCACCCGTGGAGTCCGCATAATCTCCGACGCATGTGCCAGTGCGGATTTGATTGGAATTGGAACATCCTGACCGTAGTCAGGCCCCGGCCAAGCGGCAAGCTTTGCCAGTTGTAAGCGGCTGCGATCCTGGAGCGCGCCTACATAACCCAACATAACACCTACGACGGTTAGATAGGCGGGGCGAAGGATTGTGCGGCTTAATTCGCCAATGTCCGTGGATAGCGACCGGCCATTAATCAAAAGGACGAGTAGGAGGAACATCAGTGCCAAGAGCACTGTGGTACTGATTGCACCTCGCCAGCCCCACCGAAGGGTGGCCGACAGAAGAATAAATGTAAAGAACACAAAAAATGGGCTATTCGGCCCTTGATTAAAATGCATTAGGAGGCAAACACAAAGGATGTCAACGATGTGTGAAAGCAACTGCACCTGATACCCGGGCAATCTATTCAACACGAAACAGAAGCTGAGAACTGCGAATGCAAGGTACCCAATCGCAACGGCGTTTGTGACCTCGGCAGCGCGAAGTTCTTGAGGCGGATCTAGGAAGATCGCGATGAACGCAAAAGCGGTCAGGATCAGCCGTGCAAAGGCGATCACGCGTTCTGATGAGAGTTTGAAGATCTGAGCAAGACGACCGTAGGGCTTAAGAGTGGAATTCATTCAGCAAACTTGCATTCTCTCTCAGCACGACAAAAGTACGGAAAGAGATCACTATCTGGAAATTAAGTGGGTCATGCATGGCGTGACCGAGCAATAGCCAGAATGAATAGGAAAATAGGCTTTTCAACGGCCGAAGTCCAGCGGACAAGTTCGTTCCTAGTTACACTTCAGTATTAATCAACATTGATAAAACGCACTTTTTAAGTGCAGCGTATATCGGAAGTTATATAGATCCCGCCTAAAAATTCGGCCACAACCCCCATCACTGATCGCAGCAATTAACAGGCCCGCCTCGCTCTATCCGCGGATGCAGAACTGGCGCTAGCGATCACCTAGGGGCGCAGCTTCCAAGCTCAACCTCCATACACCTGAAAGATTTCGCACGGGGCTTGAGCCCCACGGCATGATCTGCCGTGTTAAGGGAGCCTAATTATGACTACAACGGCACTGTCACTCACACTCCCCGACGGGTCATACAACCAAACCCAAACCGACAAAGATTTTGTGTGGACGTACAATCTAGCGACCGTACCCTCCGGCGCGACGGTTGAGCTGAAATTCTCGATCAGCAATGTTCAGGATTCCGAGAATGTTGACCTAGAAGTTGTAATCGGCGGAACTTCGTACAAGCTCGCAGATATTGATAGCAGCGGAGACTATACGATTACGGTTCCGACGGACCAGCTGCAACAAGGCGCGAATACAATCAAAATTCAGCAGTACGGCGGAACTCAGGGAAGAGAATTCTCCGTCACATCTGGCAGCGCTACGCTCAATACGCCGGACAATAACGCGCCAGTGGTGGCGAAGGCGATCGCTGACCAGTCCTCCAATGAGGATGCGGCGTGGAGATTCGTGGTTCCCAGCGATACCTTCTCGGATGTGGATGGCAACTCTCTGACCTACACGGCGGCCGTGGTTGATGCCCAGGGCAATGTCCTCGCCACACAGCCGAACTGGCTCAGCTTCAATGCGACCACGCGCTCCTTCACGGGCACGCCTCCAAAAGACTTCAATGGCGACCTGAATCTCAAGATCACAGCCAGCGACGGCACGCTCTCGGCTTCTGACACCTTCAAGCTGACCATCACTCCGGTCAACGATGCGCCGGTGGCGGTGGACGACACCGGCACGGTGGCCGAGGAAGGCACGGTCACGATCGACGTGCTCGCCAACGACACGGACGTGGACGGCCCCTCGACGACGATCGCCTCGGCGAGCG
>JAFAAP010000268.1 GCA_023426505.1 Pseudomonadota bacterium | reverse complement strand
CAAAGCCGGCCGCCATGGCCCCCCGATCGAGGAGCCGCCCCAGACGAGCCCAGGCCTTCTCATCGAGCCGAGAAGACCGTCCCGGAATCGGGCGCGCCTCCAGACCACGCGGGCCCTCCTGGGCGAGCGTGGCGGCCCAGCGGCAGACCCTGGCGCGGCTCACCCCCACGTGCCGGGCGATCTCGGCCTGCGAGAGCCGCCCCTGGCGCAACAGCGTCGCGCCCGCCAGACGCCGCTCCTCCATCTGCTCGGCTGTCAAATGCGTTGGCCGCCACACGTCCTCATCCATGGCGCACCTCCTCACGAGGATCGACACCGCCCTGTGTTACACCACCTTCGTGAAGATCATTAGTTCGCGCATCCGCGTACGATTGTCTCCGCCTCAGTCATGCGCCTGCCATCCGTCGGCGTCTCATGCTGTCCCATCCTGATTGCGCTAACCCCAGCACCGAGTTCGGTGGAGTTCGCAATATGGACAGGCCGGATGAGAATGCATCAGAGCAGCGAGCGTCTCTCATTCGTCGCGGGATTCGGTAGCAACGATCACCAAATCAGGGGCGCATCCGTCCGAGATCCACCCTGCGTGAGATCCCGATGGCCTTGAGGAATGCTTCATCGTGACTGACGACCAGCAGCGCGCCGTCATAAGCCCGCAACCCCGCCTCGACAGCCTCAATGGAGTCGATGTCCAGATGGTTCGTCGGCTCGTCGAGGATCAGGAGGGAGGGCGGAATCGGCCCGCCCAGTACGCAGGCCAGACCCGCTCGCAGCATTTGCCCGCCGCTGAGGCTGGACACGACCTGGAGCGCTGCATCGGCCCGGAACATGAACCGGGCGAGAACCGCGCGGCAGGCATTCTCATCCGCCTCCGGATTGATCCGCCGGAAGTTGTCCCGGATCGACGCCGACGGATCGAGGAGGCTCACCTGCTGGTCGAACATCGCGTAGTCGTTGATGACCCGAACGGTTCCGGTCCATGGCGGCAACTGCCCGGTGACGAGCGCCAGGAACGTCGTCTTGCCGGAACCATTCGGCCCTACGATGGCTACACGCTCCGGCCCGGTGATGGCAAAGGAGAGATCCCTGATGATGGGCTGGCCTCGCTCGTACCCGACGCTTACGGAGTCGATCGTCAGGACGGACCTGCCGGATGGCAGGTTCGTTCGCGGGAGAAGGATGGAGAGGGGCTGAAGGACTTCGATGCGCTCGCGAGCCGATGCGGCTACCTCGAGAGCCTGCATGCGCCGCCGCTCGGCGAGGCGGGCCGTCTCGCCACCCGTGTCCTCACTGCGGTCTTTCCGCATGCTTGAAAGAATCCGCGGCATGTCCCCCTTGGCGCCCTTCCTCTGCCCAGCACGGTCCTTGCGCGCCTTCCTCTCGGCTGTTTCCTGCGTCCTTCGGTTGATCTCGGCGACGCGCTTCTCGGCGTCCACTAGATCGCGGCGGGCGGCGGCGAGCTCGAGGGCCTTGCGCTCACGATACTGGCTCCAGTTGCCGCCGTAGCGCGTCACTCCCAGCGATGTCATCTCGATGATGGCGTCCATGGCTTCGAGCAGTTCGCGGTCATGGCTGACCGTGATTGCGCCGCCCCGCCAGTTGGCGAGAAGTTCGATCACCGCCGTGCGTCCCTCGCGGTCGAGGTTGTTCGTCGGTTCATCCAGCAGCAGGAAGTCGGGTTCAGCAAAGATGAGGGCGGCAAGGCGGGCCCGTGTGCATTGTCCGCCCGACATTGTTGCCAGACGGGTCTCAGGTTCCACATTGAGCCCAAGACGGGCAAGAGCGGCGGCTACCCGGGCCTCCAGGGTCCAATCGGCATCGGCTAGTTCCTCGGCAGTGGCCGCGCCGCTCTCGGCCTGGCGGAGGAGAGCCAGCGCCCCGGCAATGCCGAACAGATCCGACACGGTCGCGCCTGGATCGATCTGAACGCTCTGGCGCAGGACGCCGAGGGTGCCGTTGACAGTGACCGTACCGGAATGCGGGTGCAGCTCACCCGAAATCAGCTTGAGGAGCGTGGTTTTTCCGATGCCGTTGCGGCCGACGAGAGCCGCTCGTTCCAGGCCGAACGTCAGGTCGAGATCGGAAAGGAGAGCACGCCCGTCAGGCGTGGACCATGAAAGCTTGGAGAGGATGATGGAGGCAGGCATGGAGACGGATCTTCCCGGTGGCAATGCAAACTGGCAGTGCTGTCGGGTTGAAATCCATCGGCGCTCACATCCTGTTCTACATGACGCTTCCTGATGAGGCGGGCGTCACTTGGCTCATATACAGTGGCCTTCTACCTGCTGCAAGTTCCCAATAGGGCAGCAGTGCCATCAATGGTCTGGTGGTCTCTCCTTACCGAACGGCATTTCATCGCTTTGTCTCGTAATGAAGGTGGGCTGGCTTTGTGTCTCTTAAGCGATGGAGGGTGCGATGGCCCCAGGTCGTATGTCAGACGAGGTGCTATGGTGATGTCGAATGCATTCACACAGTAACCACCTCGGCAGCCTGAGCAGCTCACCACGTGGCCGGATGGAGACGCCGCTTCCAGCGTTCGTGCCTTGGGAGTTGATCCGCAGCGGCTTGCCGCCGGGCCTGCCGCTGATGACCTTTCGCCTGCACTGGCCCTGCCGGTGCCAGAGCAGTTACAGCTGTCCTGGATACTTGACCGGGCTCTGATATCAGTTCAATGGCTGCCGGCTCGACGATCTCTGCACCCTGCCTGCGTCGCTTTCTTGGCTTGGCCTTCTCAGCCTTTTGGCTTCGAACGGTCTGGACCCGGCCGCTCCCCTCTTGGTGAGAAGGAGCAACATCAGCCTGCGGTACGGGCTCCAAAACCGGCGCTGGTTCTGCAGGCACGGCTTTTGAGGCGCTCACATCCAGATCAAGCTCGATCTGTTCCTGGCTTGCTTTTGATCTGGTGAGCCGCTTACGAGGAGCAGGCGCAAGTGGCTCGGCAAAGCTCCATGCTGGCTCAACAAGGCTGGGCAAAACGCGCCGAGGCACTGCCTGTTCCGCCGCGGCTGGAGGTTCTTTCACCTGAACATTCGTTACGTCCTCTGCCGACACTGTCGCAAACAGGCGCCTGGGCGGGACGTGGTTGGACGGGCTATGTCCACGGGACTTCCTGATCTCAACCGAGAAGGGCTTCGAATTCCGCTTCATCTCTTGTGCAAATTATGAACTTTGAAGGACGATCACCTAGGAGAGTAAGAGGCTGACGTCAATATCCAGTGCAATTGTTGCTCCGCCTTCTCTTGAATTCTTTGCGACGGAACCATTGCTGCACCTCCCAAAGGCATAAATGCATTCCTCGATTGGAGAGAGCAGCCGGCATAGGTACCAGATCGCTGCTGTCGTCATCATTAGACGAAACGGTCGAGCTTCCTAGATTGACATGGACTGACCACGCTCCGACACGTGCCATCTGGGATGAAGAAACTCTGGTCAGGGAACACAGAGGTGTGTGGTTGTGCTCACCGGATTTCAAATCATCCAGCTGTACAGAAAACTACTGGGACTTTGCGTGGGGCTTGGCCGACTGGCTCAGGCCCCAATGAGTTGGCCCTCAGCTCGTACCTACGGGTGGCGTCGTTCGCAGGACCAGCTTGCCCGTGGTCTCGCCCGACTCCAGAGCGCGATGAGCTTGAGCCACGTCCGCCAGCGCGAAGGAAAGGACCTTGGGCACGGCAATCCTCCCCGCTTCCACCCAGGCTGTCAGGTCCTTCACGGCAGCCTGCAGAAGGTCGGTGCGGCCGAATAGAAACGATAGATTAAACGCCACCACCCCTTTGTTCTCGGTTGTCATCGACAGCGGACTGAACCGCGGCATCCTCAGCAGGCCGAGAGCAGCCTTGAGATACTTGATGCGTCCACCCTGCTTGGGCAGCAGGGTGTGAAAGCCGTAGACCAGTAGCTTTCCCGTCGGCTGCAAATGCGCATAGCTCTGCGCCAGGGTTTCGGGGCCGTTCGCATCGAAGACTAGGTCATAGCCATCAGGGCACAGGCGTCGGGCTTCATCCCAGAGCGACTGAGTGGACTTGTCGATCACGGCGTCAGCGCCGAGCCCGCGCACATACGCGACCTTGTGGCTGGCCCCCACTACACCGATGACGTGCAGATCGTGCAACTTGCACAATTGGACGAGTGCCGAGCCCACGCCACCGCCGGCCGAATGCACGAGCACCCGCATGCCGGGCCGGATCACCACGTTCTGCAGCAGGCCATGATAGGCCGTGAGGTGGACGGATAGGAAACCCGCGGCGGCCTCGAAGTCCAGCGCTTCGGGCTTGGGCCAGACGAGATCAGCCGGGGCACAGACATGGGTGGAATAAGCGTTGAAGAAGGTCAACCCGAACACCGCATCGCCGGGCTTCACATGAGCCACCTCACGGCCAACCTCTTCCACCCGGCCGGCATACTCGAAGCCTGGCGTGATCGGCCAGCCCACGAAACGGCGTGCCGACTCGTACACGCCCCAGCGCACGCAGATGTCGGCGTAGTTCACGCCGACTGCCTCGGTGCGGATCAGGACCTGACGATCGTCCGGTTTCGGCACAGGGTAGGTTTCGAGCTTCAGCTGCTCGTATCCACCGGCTTTGTGGATAACCACTTTATGCATGAGGTCCGGGAGCGGCATCGTGGCCTCGCTACAATAACTTCATCCTGAGCCTACTAACGGAATAACGGCTCGACAGGAGCGGTCCATATCCGTCCCGGTTACTACCAATCTTTTTGCCTCGCGCGTTTTCTGCTGGATAGCCAGATTTTGGAAGTCTCAGCTTTCCGACACATGAGGTGACCGCTGGCTTAAGTGAGCTTTAAGAGGGTGCAGGTCACAACCTGCGCTGTGGCGGCCGCATGTTTGAGCGGCGGTGACCGTACAATACGTGGAGACCTGCTGCAGTGAGCCCAAAACTATGATCATGACCAATGGAGCCCTGCTCACAGGACGGCTAATCCTGGCCGCAACCTTTCTCCCGTCTGCCATAGCACACCTGTCGAACGTCTCAGGGCTAGCGGTCAGGATCTCTGCGAAGGGCATCCCCTATGGAGACGTCATTGCGGCCGCCGTAGCCCTAACGGAAACAGTTGCTCCATTGGCCATTGTCATCGGTCTCATCCCACGACTGAGTGCCAGCACGCTGCTCATTGCATCGCTAGTCACAACCGGGATCCTGCATCCGTTCTGGGAGCTTGAAGGAGCAGCCCGCCAAATAGAGCAGACGCTGTTTATCGGCCAACTGGGAACCGTCGCCGCCCTTCTATTTTACCTCGTTACCGGGCCCGGAGCATGGAGCTGGCAGGGATGGCGGCGCGGGAACGGGCCGAAGCGCAAGCCAGTGGCCAAGACGAAGCAGTCGCGCCCGCGCGTGGCACGGCCGCGGCCGACCACCTCCCGCTCTGCACCTGCAGATGAGGATTTGGCTGACGCAGCCTAGAGGCAGCGGCCTCGCCTCATGCGGACCACCAATTACCGGGACCAAACATCTAGTCTGACGTCACGGGCAACCGGTATAGGCAGGCAAAATACTCTTGCTACCAATAGATTGTATCAGCGGGGCCTATCCGCTCCTTCGGATCACGTTGCACCATTCCGGCTCGAATGTGATATTAAGTTGCGAGCAACGTGATTTGGAAGGGAGCTGACAGCCGCGATGCCACGGTTCACTGATCACGACTACTGGAAGGCATTGATCCTCTACGGCCTCAACCAGGCCACCTACAAGATCGCACTCGGCAAGACCCTGCTCAGCCTGTCTGACCAGGGATACACTACCGTTCCATGGGACGTGCTCTCTCACGAGTTCCTCCGGCAATATTTGGATCGTCTCGCGTCAGGTGATGCCATGCCGCAGCAGTCGAATCCTTTGCGGCGAACCAAGATGGAGCGGATTGTTGCTGAGCTTCAGACCGACAAACTGTCGCTTGACCAAGCCGTCGGCAGGGTTGGTAGCAGCGCCTTTGAGGACGTCATCAATCGATTTCACAATCTCGGCGACGACACGGCCCTTCAAGGTAAATTCTACCGGAGCGAGTATTTGCACTCGCTCGAACTAACTGACGCCCTCCATGCAGTTGCAGCTTCTAACCGGGCCGAACTAGAAAATGAGCTGGACGCACGCTGGTCGCTCCTCGAAGGTGCCTTCACCATGAGCCATGAGCGTCACGAGCACTATGAACTCGCCAATGATCTGAGGCTCACATATCTGGCGAACGGCCATAAGCGTAAGAGCCTGACCTCGAACATTCCGTTCCTACAAGGCTACCAGGGTAATACGTGCTTTTACTGTGGTGAGCCCATGGCGCCAGATGACATTCACGTGGATCATGTGTTGCCGCGCCAAGTCGTGCATCACGATGAAGTCTGGAATCTCGTTCTCGCTCATAGTTTGTGCAACGGCCTCAAGTCGGATCGGGTCGTCGGAGAGCACTTTATGCACAAGCTCATCGCTAGGAACGAAAACATCATGGGTAGCAATCACCCATGGAAAGCACGTATTGCTTCGTCTCTCGGTAGTACTCCACAGGCCCGCAGCCGTGCCTTGATGAAGCATTACGACCAAGTGAAGCTCATTCTCCGCGACAACTACTGGGGTGGCTCGCCTTTCTACAACCCAGAGAGTGACCCCTTTTACGCTCGGCTGGTTACTGTGCTAAACAACGGCTCTCCTAGATGAGTCAGCTCCCTCAATCGCTTAGCAAGCTGGGTTGACGTATAGGAGACGCTCTCACCGGCGCAATCGAAGGGCCTGACGATGTCGATCAGCTACTACAATGCCAATGCTGACGCGTACTTCAACGATACGGTGGGTGCCAACGTTGCTTCTCTGCGCGAGCGCTTTCTGGCTCATGTTCCGCCAGGTGGGCATATCCTTGATGCCGGATGTGGTTCAGGACGAGATGCCCGCGCGTTTGCTGAGATTGGCTATCAAGTTACGGCCTTTGACGCCTCTGTTGAGATGGTCAAACGCGCGGCCGCTTACACCGGGCTGGATGTGAGCCACATGACTTTCGACGATATGGCATGGAAAGAGGAGTTTGATGGCATCTGGGCATGTGCAACGCTGCTGCATGTGCCGCGGGAAAAACTTGGTTCGACGTTCGAGCGATTTGCTCGAGCACTTAGACCTGGCGGTGCTTGGTACCTGTCGGTAAAGCATGGGACTGACGACAGAGTTGTAGGAGCCCGCACCTTTACCGACATGACCGAACAGGAGACGCAAAAGCGCTTAGAGGACGCAGGCCTGTCTGTAGCGGATCTCTGGGTGACCGACGATGTGCGCCCTGGACGAGTTGATCGTTGGGTAAACACAGTCGCGGTTCGTAACCCATAGTGGCTTTTCCATACTGGTGCCACGAAGCAGATCTTCACTGGCTGAGGATCTCATCACAACCAGGGCATTCATCGGGGCTGAATCCACGGTCTGGGAATTCCCGGCGTAACGTCACCCTGATCGCCTAAAGACGAGGCTGAGATTGTTAGCGGGCATCTGCATACGTTCGACGAGGTCCAGTCCGTGCTCCCTCGCCAGGTCTGCTACTGCTTCCAAGTCGCGGACACCCCATTGTGGATTACGACGCCTGAGGTCCAGATCAAAAGCTGCGTTGCTTGGAGCCGTGTGGACGCCATTCTCCTTATAGGCTCCGTAGAGATAGAGAACTCCTCTGGGCGGGAGTATGCGCCCTGCCCCAGCCATTAGCCCTTGGGTCGCCCACCATGGGGAGATGTGGACTATATTGATGGCAACGATCGTGTCAGCCTGCTCCATGGGCCATTCTGGCGAGGCCGCATCAAGGACAAGAGGCGCGAGCAGGTTAGGCAGGCCCGAGGCCGTCCGGTGAGCGGCAATGCTCTTGAGCGCTTGCTCATCACAATCTGTGGGCTGCCAGGTTAGATGAGGGAGGGCTGCCGCAAAGTGAACGGCATGCTCACCTGTCCCACTGGCAATCTCCAGAACCTGTCCGGTCGGCGGGAGCACCCGGCGAAGTACGCTCAGGATGGGATCGCGATTACGGGCAACCGAAGGAGAGGTCAGTGCTTCTGCGAATTCAGAGGGCTTCGTCATATGCCAGTATATAGCGCAGGCTAGAGGAACATGCCTGAGGCGTGAAGCGAAAAAGGGGTGTTGGAGACTCCAAGAACACTGCGACGCAAAAGCCGGTGAAAACTCCAGAGGCCTCCTTGTCATTCGCCCACATCTAACTAGAACAAATCAGGAACATCAAGGGCTGATTCTCATGCGACATGGTCATTCGAGAAAGTCCCATCGCATCATGAACCAGGAGGTCGCCGACAAACTTCTGGAGTCCCTACGCCCGACACGTCGTCTTCTCACGCGATCCTTGGCCGAGATCCCGATCGGCGGCCCAGAATACCGTCAGATCGACCGTGTCGTACGAGAGATCGATGGGCTTGCTGAGATCCTGATCGGCGACGGGCCTCATTTTTATCAGAAGGAACACTCCGTCCCGGACAAAAGTGCTGGATAGCCGATCGCTCGGTCCGCAGATCAGAGTTCGAAGCACGGCTTGACAATCATTTTCTTTAAGCTTGAAATATTGCGACAACAATAAGTGCTCGGTGGGGGCAGATCAGATGCTCATCTGCAACCAACGCTGAATTCCGCTTCGGTTGGAATGCGGCGCTTGGAGAACAGCATAAAGGCAAGCAAGGGATCAGGAGGTCTCACCATGTCTCGCTTAGCCAAGATCTGTTGCCACGAGGTTACGCCTCAACTCGACCGCCGCTCCGTCCTGGCGGGAATCGCCGGCCTCATCACGCTCGCGCCTCTTGCCAGAGCCCATGCAAAGGACGAGCTTCCTCTAGCCAACCTTGTTGGATCGGACGGACGGGCTTCCGACCTCGCACGATCCATGACAGGTCAGACGGTCAGGGTCCGAGGCTATCTGGCACCAAGCCTCGATGGACGTGAGTTCGCCTTGTCCGAGTCTTCGCCTGGTGCCTGCCAGCTCTGTGGCGCGATTCATGATCCCGGTGCGACGATCATAATCCGTTCCGCTTCTCCTGAAGGCACTCTGCCGATCTTCGAACCTGTCCTCCTCGAAGGCCAACTCGCGGTGACTGGGCCAGCCGCCACAGTAGTCCTGTTAGACGCCAAGACGCGCACTGTCTGAGTCTGCACAGTTCTCCCACTCGTGAGACCAGGAACTTCCATCATGATCAGCACTCGTGCGCGTCACCTCTTGACCGCCAGCTTTCTGCTTGCCGGCTCCCTGCTTGCTGGATCGGCCTGGGCACAGCCCGCCGATCTCATCCTTCACAATGGCAAGATCGTCACCGTCGACAAGAACTTCACCACCACCGAAGCCGTCGCCGTCCGCGGTGATCGCTTTGTTGCCGTTGGCGACAGTGCAACCGTGCTCAAGGAGGCCGGTCCCAATACCCAGATCATCGATCTCGACGGGCGCACCGTAGTGCCAGGCTTGATTGATACCCATCTCCACATGTCGATGGCAGCCTTGAACCGGCCCGCCGTCAAGCTGTTGGACGCCCGCTCTGTCGACGACGTGAAGACGCTGATCGCCGAGCGCGTTGCCCAGACGCCGCCTGGCCAGTGGGTGATCGCCTCATCTGGTTGGCATGAGAGCCTGCTCAAGGAAGGACGCCTGCCGACCCGTTATGAGCTCGACGAGGTGTCGGCCAACAATCCAGTGTTCATTCCCCGCGGCGGGCATGTTGTCACCGTTAACAGCAAGGCACTTGAGCTTGCCGGGATCAAAAAGGACACTCCTGATCCAAAGGGCGGGGTAATCGTACGGGATCCAGCGACAGGTGAGGCCACTGGCGTCCTCCTCGAAACAGCCGCGTACTTCGCTCGCCGTGCTCTCCCGCCTCCTCCCCCGCCCGCCGAGCACGCACGCCTGCTCAGGGAGGCCATGCGAGAGCTCAACAGCTATGGCCTCGTCTCTGTTGTCGAGCCCGGGATTGATGAACGTACCATCCAGATCTATGCGCAACTGCGTGACGCTGGCACAATGACGATCCGCACGGATCTTCTCTATCGTGCCCTCACCAAGGAGCAGGTGCAGAAGGGTTTGGCACAAGTCTCACTTCGCTCCGATGACATGCTCCGTTTTGCTGGAATCAAATACCCACTCGACGGCGGCGTTGAGGGCGCACGCCTTTACGAGCCCTATCAGATTGTGGCGGGCGAACAGCCGGATCCGAACTACCGTGGCGTCCTTCTCCTGCCGCCCGGAGGAGAGGATGAATACGTCGAGGGACTGAAGCTAGCCGCTGCGGCCAAAGTCCAGGTTCAGACCCACGCAGTGGGTGACGAGACGATCGACGTCATCGTGCGCTCCTATGAGCGGGTCAACGCTGACACACCGATCAAGGACCTGCGCTGGACGATCATGCATGTGTTCCTCCCGACCGAAAGCGCGCTCAAGAAGATGAGCGAGATCGGCATCATGGCCACCGCGCAGGATCATGCGGTGCTGTTGGGGCACAACCAACGGCGGTGGTGGGGCGACAAGCGCGCAGGCTATGCCATTCCGATCCGGGCCATGCTCGATTCCGGTGTGCATGTCGGCGGCGGAACGGATGGCCCGGTCGTTCCTGTGGACCCATTTCTATCCATGTGGTGGATGACAACCCGTGGGACGCTCAATGGCTATCAACTTGGGCCTGAGCAAGCGATCACGCCGCGGGAAGCACTTCAGCTCTACACCATCAACAATGCTATCGTCATGGGTGTGGAGAAGGACAGGGGCTCCATTGAGAACGGCAAGCTCGCAGATCTTGCGGTCTTATCCCAGGACATTCTCTCCGTGCCGCCACAGGCGATCCGCGACACCAAGGCGTTGATGACGATCGTCGGAGGCGACATCGTCTATCGGTCCGGGATCTAGAGGCTGAGGGTGTTCTCACGGTCTAGCGGATTTATTGCCAGCATGGCTTGAAAATCGGCTAGGCCGCGTTCTGGATGCCGGCGGCCGCTCGGTCAGGAGCGCCGCCGCATCGTTGTGGCCGCCGGGGCCGGGCGGTCCACGACGACCTCACGCGTATCCTTGTCTTCGCGCAATCCGAGAAAGCTCGGGTGGCGCAGGATGTTGTCTCTTGTCCATTCCGTGAATTCGACCTGGGCCACATAGCGCGGCTTGACCCAATGCACCCGCGCCCGCATGTAGGTTCCCTTCGGCAGGGTCGCTGTCGGCTTTCCTTGCTCGATCCGCTCGAGCTTTGCCCGAAGGCTCTTAAGGAATTCGCGTGAATACCCCGTTCCAACCTTGCCGGCGTACGTCAGCTCTCCGGAGGGCGTGTAATAGCCAACGAGGAGAGCGCCAAACCCAACCCGTGATCGTTGAGGCTCGGTGTAACCGATGATGACAAACTCTTCGGCGTTGATACACTTCACCTTGAGCCAGTCGAGGCTCCGTCTCCCGGAATAAAGGGAGTCGCGCCGCTTCTCCATAGGGCATGGCCTCGTGGTGAGTGTCGCGGCCAATCTGCTTCGGCAACCCCTTTTCAACACCCTCGACCGGGTTTTCGCCTGATCGGAAACCGGCAGCCTTGGCCCAGTCCATGACGGCGCCAATCCGTTGGCGCACCCGCCGCGCCGTCTCCGGCTTTGTCAACCAGATCGGGGCCAAAGCTTTTAAGACATCGGGCGTCTGGACCTGATCGACGCGCGTCTCCCCGAAATGAGGAATTACGTAGTCATTGAGCGTGTTGATCCACTGGTCGATGTGCTTCTTGTTCTTCCAGCTGGCATTGTGCTCGGTATGAACATGTGCGGCAGCCTGCGCAAAGGTCGGGATCTCCCGCCGCTCCTTGGATCTCTCGGCCAGCGGATCCCTACCCTCACGAGCCAGCTTGCGGTAGCTGAGCGCCTTTTCCCGCGCTTCGCTGAGTGACACGAGGGCGACACCTCCCAAGCCGATGTCGCGCCGTCTGCCCTGAACTACGGTCCGCAGGAGCCACCGCTTCGCCCCCGAAGGGTCGACCACCAGATAGAGCCCGCTTCCATCAGCATAGCGGCCAGGCTCCTTCAGGTTTCGGACCTGCATCGCCGACAACGCTTTCTCAGGGTGCCTCCCCCTGCCCTTCATGACCTGTCCACCTGATCCGAGCACGCCAAATTTCCAGTTCCAGTTCTAATATCCATTGTGTGCCGCCACAATGGAGCGTCCCAGACGGGCAGCATCTGCCAACAGGCATCTACCGTGGGAATTTGAGCAGCGCGGAACGTGACCGGCGTCGAGCCGCCGCTGCATGCAGAATCCCGCGCAGGGCTTCCAGAGCCCACCGCATCGGGGGCGAGGATTGGCTCCAATCGACTGCAGATGGCGCAAGGACCCGAATCCAGTGCCCCGCGATCCAATCAGGACGGAGCTGCGCTGTTGCATTTCGCCTCCGTCCGATGCGAACCTGCAGCAGAATCTGAAACCGGAGATGATCGACAGGCATGACACCCAAGGCCATGGAAGCTTCCTCAGCGCTGATCGTCGGCGGAACCGCGGGCATCGGCTTTGCCAGCGCTCAAGCCCTTCTGGCGCACGGCGTGCCCAACCTCACAATCGTTGGGCGGAACCAGAACCGGGGCGGGGCAGCCTGCGCGCAGCTGTCCGAGCAGTTTCCGAACGCGATCATCCACTACGCCCAGTGCGACGCCCGAAATGCCGAGGCGATGCAGGAGGCCGCGGACGATGCGGCCCGCCGCATGGGCCACATCGACGTTCTGCTGAGCTGCGGCGGCGGCGATCCGATGCCGAAGCTGCTGCATGAAATCCCCATCGGCGACGTTATGCCGACCATCTCCATGATCGCTGCCGGCATCATCCATCCGGCCCGTGCGGTCCTGCCGCACATGACTGCGCAGGGCGGCGGATCGATCATCTGCCTGGCCTCGGACGCGGCTAAGATTGCCACGCCGGGAGAAACGGTAATCGGGGCCGCCATGGCGGCGATCGTGATGTTCTGCCGCGGCATGGCCTATGAGGCGAAGCGGAACGGCATCCGCGTCAACTGCCTCACCCCGAGCATCGTGCAGGGAACACCGCTCTACGACAAACTCATGAGCGATTCTTTTTCGAACCGGCTGTTCGGCAAGGCCGAGACTCTTGCCAGCCTCGGCGTCGCCACGCCTGAGGATCTGGCCGCCATGGTGGTCTTTCTGGCCAGCCCTGCCGCCGCCAAGATCACCGGCCAGACCATCAGCATCACGGGCGGCATTTCCGCACTGTAAGCCGAGGCTAAACGCGGATCCGGCCCGGCCACCAGCCGGCCGCGCAGCCCTCGCTTGAGTGGCTGCGGCGGAAGCACCCGCGGATAGTGCCGGCAATCCGACGCCGTTGTCGCCTACCTGCGGCCGGGCGGGCCCGCCTTGGTCACCATTGCGGCACGATCGCGCCTGCCTCGTGCCGCAGGCCTTCCGAGGCTCGAACGGCCATCGTGCCATGCAAGACAGCCCGTGAGCGACGCTCCGAAGGCGGCAGCACGACCAACGGCCGCCGCCTTTTCGTCACGCGACTCCGGGACCCAGGCGAAAAGGCTGGCGCATCACGCTGTAGTAGGGCGCATGCGCATCAGCGCCTGCCGGTCGCAGGATCCGCAATTCACGTTATCCTGATTGAAGACCTCGTGCCGGAATGTGACAATGCCCTCACCGGGCCGCGACTTGCTCTCGCGCTTTGCCAGAACGGTCGTGCGCACATGGATCGTGTCGCCTTCGAATAGCGGGTGGGTGAACTTCACGTCGCTCATGCCGAGATTGGCGATGGTGGTGCCGAACGTCGTGTCGTTCACGGACATTCCGACCATGAGGCCGAGCGTCAGCAGGCTGTTCACCAGCGGCCGCTTCCAGACGCTTTGCGCGGCCGCATGGGAATCGATGTGGACGGGCTGCGTGTTCATGGTGAGCAGCGAAAACCACTTGTTGTCCGTCTCGGTGATGGTGCGCGTCCATTCGTGCTCGAACACCATTCCAACCTCAAACTCCTCGTACCACAAGCCAGCCATGACTATTCCTCTGTTTCGCTTGCCATCTCAATCAGCGTGGCACCCGCGGCAACCGTGTCGCCGACCTTGCAGTGCACAGCCCGGACTGTTCCATCGACCTCGACGGTGAGCGTGTGGACGAGCTTCATCGCCTCGATCTGCAAGGCCATGTCGCCCTTCGCAACTTTGTCGCCCGGCTTGACCGCGATGGCCGTCACCAGGCCGGGCAGCGGAGCCAACACGCTCTCTGCCCCCGCTGCCGACAACTCCGTCTCACTGCCGACGTCGATGGCCGGGATCACTGTTGCCGAGATGGAGAGACCGCCATGCGCGGCATGGACCGTGCCCCCGTCAACGCGCCCGTGGACGGGTCTGCCGTCGATGCGCTGGTATTCCGAAGTCCGATCCCAGCCCAATGGCACGGCCGCACCGCCGATGGCGGCCCCGTAGCCGAGCGCATTCCGCGTCAGCTGCACGTCCGCGGTTCCGAATTCGTCCGTGACCGTGAGGCTCAGATGAGCCGGCCGGCGCGCGCCCATGATCCGGAACCCGTCCATCCGGTGCCACACACGTGTGTCATCGCTGGCGCGGTCCTCGGCCCAAAGAATCGCCGCAAGAGCACGGACGTTCGCGAGGGCTGCGGCGTCGGGCTGCCATCCCTCGGGGAAGGCCTCTGTCAGGAACCTCGTCGTGGCCCGCCCGTCGGCGAAGGCGGGAGCCATTACACAGTCGCGCAGAAAGGCCTGGTTGGTCGGGAGCCCCAGAAGGGCGAGATCCTCCAAGCCGCGGGACAGACGGGCGACTGCAGCATCCCGGTCAGGCCCGTGCGCGATCAGCTTGGCGATCATGCTGTCGTAGCGGAGGCCGACGCTCGAGCCGGTGGCCACCCCCGTGTCGAACCGAAGGCCGGTCGGCGATGTCACATGGACGATGCGGCCGACCGACGGCTGGTATCCGGCATCGGGCCGCTCCGCCGCCAGCCGCGCCTCGATGGCGTGACCCTTGCGGTGGATCTGGTCCTGCCGCAGCGGCAGCGGAAGCCCGGCGGCAACGAGCAACTGCCACTCGACCAGATCGAGGCCAGTGATCGCCTCGGTCACCGGATGCTCGACCTGAAGCCGGGTGTTCATTTCCAGAAAGTACGGCGCGGCACCTCCGGCCTCCATGATGAATTCCACGGTGCCGGCGGAACTGTAGCCGATGGTGCGGCCGAGCCGCAGCGCCGCGTCGAACAGCGTTTCGCGAACACCATCGGACAGGTTGGGAGCCGGCGCCTCTTCAAGAACCTTCTGATTGTTGCGCTGGACGGAACAGTCGCGCTCGAACAGGTGGACGATGTTTCCGTGCATGTCGCCGACGATCTGGACCTCCAGGTGCCGGGGGTTGGCGATGTATTTTTCCAGGAGCACGGCATCGTCGCCGAATGCGGACCGCGCTTCGGCCTTCGCCGATTGAAGGGCGGCGGCAAACTCCTCGGCGCGCTCGATTAGCCTCATGCCGCGCCCGCCACCGCCCGCCGACGCCTTGATGAGAACCGGAAAGCCGATCGCCACGGCTTCGTTCTCGAGCCGCAGTGCCGACTGATCGGATCCGTGATAGCCGGGAACGGTTGCCACCCCTGCCCCAACAGCGATCTTCTTCGCTTCGATCTTGGACCCCATGGCCGCAACAGCAGCCGGAGAGGGTCCCACGAAGATGACGCCCTCGTCCCCGCAGCGGCGTGCAAACTCCGCGTTCTCCGAGAGGAACCCGTAGCCCGGATGAATCGCGTCGGCCCCGCTGGCGCGCGCTGCCGCGAGGATCGCGTCGATGTTCAAATAGCTCTCGGCCGCCGCCGCGCCACCGACGTGATGCGCTTCGTCGGCCGTGCGCACGTGGAGGGCATCGGCGTCCGCATCCGAGTAGATGGCGATGGACCGGAGGCCGAGGCGCCGGCAGGTTCGCATGACGCGGCACGCGATCTCTCCCCGGTTGGCGATGAGAACCGTGCGGATCGGCCGTGGGGCCGTGGCGATGGGGTTCATGAATGCCTCACATCCGGTAGACGGGCCGGTTGCCGGGGATGGGCGGACGCATGGCGCCGGTCGCGAGACAGAGGGCCAAGACCTTGCGCGTGTCCCGGGGATCAATGATGCCATCGTCCCAGATGCGGGCCGTGCAGTAGTACGGATCCGATTTGACGTGAAACATGTGACGCAGCTCGGCCTCGTAGGCAGCCAGTTCCTCAGCCGTGGCCGGCTTGCGTGAAATGCTGGCCATGCGCAGGTCCATCAGCACGGAGGACCCGACGTCCGGATTCATGCCGCCCAGGCGCGCATTCGGCCACATGAACATGAACCTCGGCCGGAAGCCGCGGCCGCTCATGCCGTAGTTTCCCGCTCCGTAGGAGCCACCGGTGACGACGGTATAGCGCGGGACGCGGGCGTTCGAGACCGCATAGACGAGCTTGGCCGAGTGCTTCGAGATGCCGTTCCGCTCCGCGTCCGTGCCCACCATGAAGCCCGTCGTATTCTGGAGGAACAGGAGCGGCACCTGCCGCTGGTCGCACAGTTCGATGAAGTGCACGCCCTTGAGGGTGCTGTCGGGGAACAGCACGCCGTTGTTGGCGATGATGCCGACAGGCAGCCCCTCGATGTGGGCGAACCCGCACACCAGCGTTTCGCCGAACAGGGGCTTGAACTCGTGGAACTCGCTGCCGTCCACAAGGCGGGCGATGATTTCGCGCTGGTCGAGTGGCCGCGACAGGTCTCCGCCGACAATGCCGGGAAGTTCGCTGGCGTCATAGAGCGGCGGCCGCGGCTCGCGGATGTCGCCTGCGAGAGGCTGCGGGTAGTTGAGCGCGCCGATCATGTCGCGCAGCTTGGCGATCGCCTGGTGCTCATCGGCGGCATAGTGGTCCGACACGCCGGAAACCGTTGCATGCATCAGCGCCCCGCCGAGGGTGTCGCGATCGACCACTTCACTGATCGCCGCCTTCACGATCTGCGGGCCGCCGAGATGGATCGACGCGTTCTTGGCCACCATGACGAACTCGTCGCACAGCGCGGGAATGTAGGCCCCGCCGGCCGTGCACTCCCCGAAGACGGCGGCGAGTTGCGGCAGACCGTCCGCGGACATCCGGCACTGCCGGTAGAAAGTGCCCCCGAAGTGCTCCTGATCGGGAAAGACATCCTCGAGGTTCTGCAGGTTGGCGCCGCCGCAGTCGACCAGGTAGACGACCGGAAGGCGGTTCTCGATCGCGATGTCCTGCGCGCGGATGTGCTTGCGGACGGTCTCCTTGTAGAACGAGCCGCCCTTCACGGTGGCGTCGTTGGCGATGATGACGCAGGTGACGCCCCGGATCGTGCCGATGCCCGTCACGATGCCAGCCGACGGGAGGCTGTTGTGATACAGCCCCCACGCGGCGAGCGGCGACAGTTCCAGAAACGGCGTCAGCGGATCGATCAGCTGGTCAATGCGGTCGCGCACCAGAATCTTGCCGCGCGCCAGGTGGCGCGACACCATCTTCTCACCCCCGCCGGCGAGCGCCCAGTCGAATTTCGCATGAAGATCGGCAAGAAGGCCATCATAGACGCGGGCGTTGTCCTGGAAAACGGAACTGTTCGTGTCGGCCTTGCTCGTAAGAACTGCCATCGACCATCCTTTCGGCCCCGGCGGAATTGACTGAGTCCGGAATTCTACCTAACATTTGTTAGAATAACGAGCCGAGGTTGGCAAGTCTCCCGATGCACCGTCTGAGTGCGGGCCCGCCACGGCGTGACTGGACTTCCGGACTGCGAAGGCTCTTAGGCGGCAATGACAATGGATATGAAACCCAAACCCGACCAGAGCCGAAAAGCCGGCACGCCGGACGGAACACGGCGCCTGATCCTCGACAAAGCCGCAAGCCTGTTCCGCGCTCATGGCTACGCCTCCACGTCCCTTCGGGACATCGCCGCAGCGACCGGGATGAAGGCCGGCAGCATCTATTATCATTACGACTCCAAGGAGGATCTCGCCGAAGAGGTTCTGTCGCAGGGTATTGCCCTGGTGCAGAATCAGGTGAAAGCAGCGACCGATGCCCTTCCGGCCGATGCCGATCCGCTCGAGGTCATTCGCGTTGCGATGATTGCCCACCTGCAGGCGCTGCACGAGCGCGGCGACTACGCATCGGCCAATATCCGCTGCTACAATCATGTGCCCCCTGACGTGAAAAAGCGGCTTCGCAGGATCCGGGCGTCCTACGAAGATTATTGGGAAGGGCTGATCACCCGCGCGTCGGCTGCGGGTCGGCTGGAGGAGGGAACGGATCTGGTAGCGCTGCGCTATGCCCTGATCGGGATGCTCAATTGGACGCTGGAATGGCGAAAGTCCGGCAGCCCCGCGCCGAAGGATCTGGGCGAAGCGTTCTTCCGCATCGCCTTCAAAGGTGCCGAAGCCGATGACAGCGCGTGACCCGGCTGGCGCCGGGCCGCTGTCGAGCCTTCGGATCGTCGAGTTCGCCGGGATCGGCCCCGCACCGTTCGGGGCCATGCTGCTGGCCGATCTGGGGGCCCGGATCATCCGGATCGACCGGCCAGGTGGCTACCCGGCTCCTGATCCCTCGCTCGACTTCGAGGCCATGGGACCGGCCGGAATCCTGCACCGCGGGCGGAGCAGCCTGCGCCTCGACCTCAAGTCCGAGCAGGGCAAGGCGGTCGTCCTTCGACTGATTGAGGGCAGCGATGCGCTGATCGAGGGCTACCGCCCGGGAACGATGGAGCGCCTCGGTCTCGGACCCGACGTCTGCTTCGCCGCCAATCCGCGGCTGGCGTATGTTCGCATGACCGGTTGGGGACAGGAGGGGCCGCTCGCCCGGTCGGCCGGGCACGACCTGAACTATATCGGCCTGTCGGGCGCGCTCTCGCTGCTCGGACGGGATGGTGCGCCGCCTGTCGGCGTGCCGCCGATGATCGGCGACATGGGCGGAGGCGGACTGTTCATGGCCTTCGGTCTGCTCGCGGCCGTGCTCGAGGCACGCCAGTCGGGCCGCGGGCAGGTTGTCGATGCGGCAATCGTCGACGGGTCGGCGGCGCTCTACGCTCTGCTTAAGTCGCTCAACCACACCGGCGCTCATGCGCACCCGGCCGGGCGCAATATTCTTGACGGAGGCCGGCATTACTATCGGACGTACCGATGCGCTGACGGCAAATATGTCGCGGTGGGCGCCATCGAGCCGGCCTTCCGCAAGGCTTTCCTGGAGACCCTCGATCTGCTGTCCGATCCTCGCTTCACCACTGAATCGATCGAGGACGATGCATACTGCACCGAGCGGCTGGAGCGTATTTTCGCCGCGCATCCCCGAGGCTACTGGGAAGCGCTGTTTTCAGGAAAGGACGCCTGCGTCACGCCGGTTCTGTCCATGGACGAAGCGCCCGCGCACGACCAGGCCCGCGCCCGGACCGCCTTTGTGACCGTGGATGGGATCGTGCAGCATGCTCCGGCCCCCCGTTACAGCCGGACCCCCGGGCAAATCTCAGTGCCCCCGAAGGATGCAGGACGCAGCAATCCGGCTGCGCTCATGGCTTGGGGCTTCACGGACGACGAGCTTGCCGCGCTCGCCGCCGACGGGATCATCGAATAATCAGTCCTGTCACAGACCGCCCGCCGCTTCCATCAGGGATGCTTCCGGTCCTCGAGCCTGCCGGCGATGCTGAATTCATGCTCGGCACCGACCCAGCACAGATGATCGGGCTTGAGACGCGTCAGCGCCCGGAACATCTCCTTGACCTGGCCAGCAAGCGGTGACGGGTCAACCCCGTCCTTCGCCAGCAGTTCGAGGGTGATCTCGTCGCGGTCCCCTCGTCGGCTGACCGCTGCGCGCGCCTCCTGCAGCCCCTCGACGCGCAGCGCCAGAGCCTCGATGTGGCCAGGATAGATGAAGATCTCGCGCGCTTTGACGGCTGCGCCGACGCGGCCTTCCAACGCTGAGAGATGCAGCACGCCGCCGTCCTCGCCGATTTCGATCGCACGGGCCACGTCGCCCGTTCCGAACCGGATCATCGGCCAGCCGCGTGCCAGCGTCGTCACCACGATCTCGCCGGCCTGCCCTGCAGGAAGGGGTGCGCCCGTACCGGGATCGCATATCTGTACATACCGCTCCGGGTGGATGAAATATCCAACCTCGCTGGGCTTCTCGTAGCCGATCAGGCCGAAATCCGCGGTCGCGTAGCAGGACCAGGTTCTGCAGCCGAAGCGCTCCTCAAGGCGCCGCCGCTTGGCCGACCAGTCTCCGAACTCTCCACCCAGGAACACATCGCGCAGGCTCCAGGTATCCGGGAGGCCATAGCCGGCCTTCTCGAGGTGCTCGACCAGAGCTGCGAAGTAGGCTGTGCTGCCCAGAAACACCGTCGGTTTCAGTGTCAGGAGCAGCTGAGCCTGCAGCTCTGTGTTCCCTGTTCCGGAGGGGATTACGGTCGCTCCAACCGCCCGAAGCCCCTCATCGAACAGAAGGCCCGCCGGCACAAGGTGGTACGCCCAGGTGTTGAGCGCCAGGTCGCCGGGGCCGACGCCTGCCGATGCAAACATCATGTTCATTCCATGGCCCGTCCCGTCCGACGCGAGCGACGGCTCGAAGATCGGACCCGGTGACACATAGATGCGGCTCAGTTCGGACGGATCGCAGGCGAGAAAGCCGGCAAAGGGCGGCTCAGCGGCCTGAAGCTCCAGCAGGCGCTCCTTCTTCAGGACCGGCAACCGGTTCAGGCTGGCTTCGTCGGTCAGGTCGTCTGGAGCCAGACCCGCCCGCTCGAACCGCTCCGCGACGGCTGGAGCCTGCCTCACCGCCTTCGCATAGACGACCCGCATGCGTTCGAAACGGTCGATCATTGAACTCACCCCAGCCATCGCTTGCGGCGCCGATAATGTTTGATGTCGCGGAATCGGTTGCGCCCTTCGGCGCCGGAGAAACCGAGATAGAACTCCTGCACATCCTGATTGGTCTCAAGGTGCTCGCGCGTCCCGTGCAGGACGATCCGGCCGCCATCCATGACATAGCCGTAGTCACACTGGCGGATGGCGGAGCGGGCGTTCTGCTCGACAAGCAGGATGGTCAGACCTTCCTCACGCTTGATCCGACCGACGGTCTCGAAGAGCTGCTCGACTAGGATCGGCGCGAGCCCCATCGAGGGTTCGTCGAGGATCAACAGCTTTGGCCGTGCCATCAGGGCGCGCCCGATCAGCAGCATCTGCATCTCGCCGCCGGACAGATACCCAGCCGTGCGTTTGAGAAGGGCTGGCAGGCGCGGGAAATAGCCGAACACCTTATTCAGATCCGCTTTGACGGCAGCATGGTCGCGCCGCCGGTGCGCACCAACCATCAGGTTCTGTTCGACGGTGAGGTGCTCGAGGACCTTGCGCCCCTCGAGCACCTGGACAATGCCACGGCTGAAAATGTCGGACGGATCGCCGTTGGTGATCGTCTCACCGTCCCAGGTGATATGGCCCGCCGTGACCTTGCCGAGATCGGAGTGAAGCAGTCCCGAGATCGCCTTGAGGGTTGTAGTCTTGCCGGCACCATTCGATCCGAGCAGGACGACCATCTTGCCGTCCGGCACTTCGAGATTGGCGGAGCGGAGCACCTGGATTACGCCGCCATACACCACATCCACATTGCTTAAGGTCAACCCCATGAGCTCACCTCCCCTCCACAGTTTACCACTTCTCGAGAGCGGGAACGTCCATCCATTCGTCGCTCAAGGGCGTGATCTTGCCATCACGGACGACTTCGGCCGTTGCCTTGATATTCCCGACTGGGAACGGTGCCGTCTTGTCGAAGTCGACGGTCGGCAGGGCGCCGAGAAGCTCTTCCTCGGTGAAGACATTGTTGAGCAGGGCGTCGCGCATCGCCTCACCTGTCACCTTGTCAGCTCCCACGGCGGCGACTGCTTTTTCGAGCGTGCGCAGGGCCAGCAGGGCCTGCGCGGCTGACTGTGCCGTGATCGAGCCCCACTTGCCCTCCTTTTTGTTGGCCTCATAGACATCGCGGATCGGCAGGGTCGCCTTTTCAGCCGGTGCGAACGAGAAGGCCGAGTAGGAGCCGTTCAGCTTTACCAGGTCGATCCCCTTCGCCACCTCCGTCAGTCCATTATGGGTCGAGGTGACGATCGGGATATTCAGCTGCAGTTCTTCGAGAGCTTTCGCAGTTGCAATGACCTGCGCCGTGGTTCCTCCCACCACAATCACGTCGGGCTTTCCGGCTGAAAGGGATCGGATGTTGTTGGTCAGCGAGACAGGAGAGGCGTCCACCCACTGGACGTCCAGCATCTCGAACCGGTCCGGATACATGCTTGCCAGTTTCTTCAGGCCGTTGACCTGGTCGACAAAGCCAGCCTGGTTCTGGGTACTGATTGCCCCGATCCGGAGCTTCCTTCCGCTTTCCTTCTGCAGGTGACTCAGCAGGCCCGCGAACTCGTGGCTGTATGTCGGACGGATTGAGTAATGCCAACCATCCGGCGTCCAGACAAGCCCGACCATGGCCGTTCCCATGATCATGGGCACCTTATCATTCGGCAGCCGCTTCATGAGGGTGGTCAGATCCGGCGAGCCGAAGCCGAGATGCACGATTGGAGCGTCGGAACGCAGGATCGACGGCCAGGTTCTGGCAATCACCGCGGGATCGTAGCGCATGTCGTGGATCTTGATCTTGACATTGACGCCGAGCTTCGACCCGACCTCCTTGTTCCACCAGTCCGCGATCGCGTTGATGCCGGACATGGCGTTCGGCATCACATCGGCAAACGGACCGGAGAAATCCGCGCTGGCGCTCATGACATAGTCCGCGGACCACGCCTGAACGCTGCCCGCAAGGCAGAATGCGGCTGCGAGAACAGTCTTCTTCATTGTCATTTCGTTCCTCCCAAGGACCGGAGCCTCTGAACTCCGGTTAGAAGCTCCGGTCGCTCTCGCGTCAGGCGCGGGGAAACGGCCAGAGCTGGAACGCGGTCCGCAACACCGACCACCGGTGTGCCAGCCCGCGCGGTTCGAAAATCAGTGCCAGCAGGATGCAGCCCCCGAGGACGATTGATGTGAGCGCGAACAGGACGCCGCCGCTGCCCGACCCGGATTGCATGAGGGCATTGGCAACCTCATGCAGGCCCTCCTGCAAGACTGTGATGAACACCACACCGAGTACGGCACCGACGGGGCTGTGCGCGCCGCCGACGATGAGCATCCCGAGGTACCAGACGGATGTGAACAGTGTGAAGCTCGACACTGTTACGAACTGCAGAAAGTAGGCCGTGCACGCGCCGGCCACTCCTGCGAACAGGGATCCTGTGAAGAAGGCCAAGACCTTGATCCGGAAAACCGGGATTCCCATCACCTCGGCAACCACGTCGTTGTCGCGCACCGCCATCAAAGCGCGGCCAAAGCGGGACCGCGGCAGATTGAACGCGGCGACAGTGAGGATCATGACCAAGACGAGGGTGAAGTAATAGAACTGTGCTGGGCTGCCGATCACTAGTCCACCGACCTGTGCCGGTTCGACAGCCATGCCGACCAGTCCGCCCAGCCAATCCATTGGCAGGGCCAACACGACGATAGGGAAGACGACCTGCGCTGCGAGCGTGGTCAGAGCGAGATAGAAGCCTTTTACGCGCGCGGCTGGAGCGGCAAAGAAAACAGAGACGGCACCGGTCATCAAGGCCGCAGCCGGGATGACGACGAAGAAGGGCAGTCCATAGCTCGAGAGCTTCGCTGTGGCGAACGCCCCCACCCCGACAAAGGCCGACTGGGCAATATTGATCTGGCCGGCCATCCCTACGGTCACGTAAAGGCCGTATACGGCCATCAGCGTAATAAACATATTGGTCAAGACGCCGAGCAGGTACGCCTCGGTGAACAGCGGCAGGCCGAGCAGCGCCAGCACGAGCACCGCGGCCCAGACGCGCGAGCGGGTTGTCTTGAGAATGCTCGCCTCGGCGGCATAGCTGGTGAAGTGGACGCCTGTCGGGAGCATACGTCAGAGCCTTTCAATTCTTTTCCAGCCAAACAGCCCCTGCGGTCGGATCAGGAGCACAGCAATCATGATCGCGTAGGGCAAGACGCCGGAGGCCGCGCCGTTGGTGAGCGGATCAAGGTAAGTCATCGCGAGCGTCTCACCGACGCCGATCATGATCCCTGCGAGTGGCGCACCTCGAATGGATTCAAGCCCGCCCAGAAGAGCGACCGGGAGAGCCTTGAAGCCGATCTGCGCCACTTCCAACGAGACGATTCGTCCTGAGAGCAGGACCATCGCCGCAAGGGTCGCCACTGCTGCACCCAGGATCCAGGCGATCGCAATTGCGGACCGGACCGAGATCCCGAGCGACAGAGCCGTGTGATGGTCTTCGGCCACGGCTGCGAGGCGAAGTCCGAGCCGCGACTGAGTAAAGAAGAGATGCAGTCCAAACGCCAGGACAAGTGTGAGGACAGCCCCCAGAAACAGGCGGGTGTTGATCAGAAAGGGGCCAAGGTGGAACACCCCTTCGGGGAGAATGACGGGAAACGATCGCGTCTCTGCCGTCCACACGAGCTGCGCCGTTCCGCGCAGGAGGATCAGCAGAGCGATGCTGGCCATAAAGATCGCGAATGCGGGCTGGCTGATGAGCGGGCGGAAGACGAAGCGTTCGAGCACAAGGCCCAAAACGATGCAGGCGACCAGCGTCACCGCGACGCCGATCACCAGGGGCACTTCAATCCCGATCGATCGGAAGCCGAGCGTGAACGTCCAAAGGAACAATGCGCCGAACACCAGCACCTCGCCCTGGGCGAGATTGACGATCCGTGAGGCCCGGTAGATGACGACGAAGGAAATGGCGACCAGTCCGTAGACCAACCCGACCAATGCTCCCTCGATCAAAGTCTGAATAAAGGTTGTCATGCGCTCTCACCAATCCTGTTGAGCATCACGTCGGCTTTCAGGAGGCTGGTCGTACCGTCCTGGTATTTCACCTCAATCTCGGTCGTCAGTGTACCGTCACCCCGGTAGAGCGCCTCGATCAGATGGGCGTAGCGGGTGTGGATATGCTCGCGGCGCAGCTTCCGCGACCGCGTCAGTTCGGCCTCATCGGCATCGAGTTCCTTCGGAAGGTTCGCGAAGGCGCGCACCCTGGCGCCCGGATCGACAAGCTCGTTCGCCCGCCTGATCACCCGGGCGACCTCCGCGCGGATAGCCGGAAGCTGGCTGAGTTCAGTAAAGGTGCCGTAGGCGAGCCCTTTGGTTTCGGCGAAGCGGCCCGCAATTTCGGCGTCGATGTTGACCAGCGCAACCACAGCGTCACGGCTCTCGTCCCCGATCACGATTGCATCCCGCACGATCGCCGCGGCGCGAAGGTGGTTTTCGATGAACTGCGGCGGATAGGTCTGACCGCCTTTGAGGCGTCTCAGGTCCTTAAGCCGGTCCAGAAAGATGAGCTCCCCGCTCTCATCGAGCCGCACGGCATCCCCGGTGCGGAATCCTTCTTCGCGTGTGCCCATCTCGCGAGTGGCAGTGTCGTCCTTGAGATAGCCAGAAAACGCCAGACTTCTCAGCCGAAGCTGGCCCGTCTCGTCCACCCACCCCTCGATCGGTGTGGTGATCGAGGGGTCGGAGGGCATGAACGACCCGAGGGTTTGCGGATTCTTGCTGCCGGGCCGATGGGTGGAGATCAGGCCAAGTTCGGTCGACCCGTAAAGGTTGCCGAGCGGGACGCCGAAGGCCCGGAAGCGTTCGAACAACTCGGCCGACAGGCCCGATCCGCCGGACAACACCGCACGGGCGCGCGTCAGGCCGAGCAGGTCGCGGATCCCCTTGAGCACCAGCAGGTCGGCGATCGGCCAGAGTACGGCGCGGTGCAGCAGGCCCTCACGGCCCTGTGCGCGCTTCATGCCCTGCGCGACACCCCAGCGATAGAGCCTCTGGCGCCACGCACCGGCATCCATCATGCGCGCCTCAACATTCGAGGCCTGCATTTCCCACTGCCGAGGGGTGAACATCAGGAACTCCGGGCCGATCTCACGCAGATCGCGCTGAACCGTTTCCGGCTTCTCCGCAAAATGCACCACCATCGGGGCCAGGAGCGGCAGCGCGATGCCAAAGAACTGCTCGGCCGCCCAGGCCGGTGAAATGTAGGATAGATAGTTGCCGCCGGGCCTGACGTTCAGCGCTCCCATCAGACGGTGGGCGTTGTCCAGGATGAAGGCGTGAGACAGCATGGCAGCCTTCGGCCGTCCGGTCGTGCCGGACGTGTAGCAGTAGACGGCGATGTCCTGCTGGTCGCCTCGTGCGATCTCGTCTTGAACCCAATCGTCGCTTTCGAAGTCGGCAGCAAGCGCTCGAACCTGTTCGATCGGAATCAGGCAGGGATTGTCGTAACTCCACAAGCCGCGCCCTTCGACATGGATGATGCGGCGGACGGCGGATCCGGTGCTCAGGCAGGCCAGCACCTTGTCGACCTGCTCCTGATCCTGACTTAGCACCATGGCAGCGCCTGAATGGTCAAGAATGTATCGGAGCTCATCCGTGCTCGCATCCGGATAAACGCTCACGGTAATGGCTCCGATTGAGAGAGCGCCCAGTTCGAAGACGAACTGCTCTTCAATGTTTTCGGAGACGAACGCCAACACCTCACCACGCCGCAGACCACAAGCGGCCAGGCCGCGCGCGCAGGTGCAGACTTCGCTGAAGACCTCACGCCAATTGCGCGCATGCCAGATGCCTGCATGCTTGGCTTTCAGGGCTGTATCGCTGGGAAACTCGTGGGCATTGTCGCGCAGCAGCTGCGGCAGCGTGCGCCCCCGCGCCTGACGCAATGTTGTGACCGGGTCAGCCGAAATCACCGGCGCGCTCATGCCGGACCTCCCCCGAGATATGCTGTGATGACGGCTTCGTTGGTGCGCACCTCATCCGGCGTACCGCAGGCGATCACCTCCCCGAAGTCCATGACTGTGACCCGGTCGGAAATGGCCATGACCACTTCCATGTCGTGTTCGACGAGGATGACGGGAATGCCGAGGCTTTCGCGGGTGTCGAGGATGTAGCGGGCAAGATCCTCCTTTTCCTCGGTGCTCATCCCGGCCATGGGCTCGTCCATGATCAGGATGCCTGGATCCAGCGCCAGCGCTCGGCCGAGATCGACCCGCTTGCGCATGCCGTACGACATGTCGCCCACGGCTGTGTGCCGCATTTCTTCCAGTTCGAGGAATTCGATGATCTTCTCGGCCTCAGCGGCGAAGGTCTCCTCTTCCTGGCGCACGGTGCCCCAGTACAGCAGGCTCCCGAACAGGCCGGTCCTCATGCGGTTGTGGAAACCGGTCAGGATATTTTCCCGGGCGGTCATCGAGGGGTATGTCTGAATACCCTGAAAGGTTCGGCTTATGCCGAAGCCGGCACGCGTGTGGGGCGCGGCGCCGGAGACGTCACGGCCCTTGAAGCGCACCACGCCTTTCTGAGGATGGTAGAAGCCGGACAGGCAGTTGAGCAGACTCGACTTTCCGGCTCCGTTCGGGCCGATGACGGCGTGGATCTCTCCTTCCGCCACTCGGAGCGAAACCGATTTCAGGGCCTGGACCGCACCGAACCGAAGGCTGAGGCTTTCGGCTTCGAGAACGGTCCTGTCCGAATGTCCGCGCGATTCCATGGACAGGTTCCTCCCGTAGCGGCGCGCTTTTGCGCGTCCGCCTGTCCGTTACCGTCGTTGCGGCTGTACCGGTATGCCGACCTCCTGCTAGTTGAACGAAACGTCGAGGCCGCATTCGCGGGCGATAAGCAGCGTCTGGATCTGTGAGCTGCCGTCGCCGATGGTGCAGATGCGGTTGTCGCGCAGGTACCGGGATACAGGGCAGTCGTCCATGAAGCCCCAGCCGCCATGAACCTGGATGGCCATGTTCGCAACCTCCGAACCCGTTTCGGTGGCGTGCAGCTTCGCCATCGACAGGGCCATCAGGTCGTTGCGGCCTTGATCGACGGACCAGGCTGCGCGGTAGGTCACCAGGCGAGCACTGTCGACCTTCAGCGCCATTTTCGCGATCATCTCCTGGACGAGCTGCAGCCGACCGATACTGCCCCCGAAGGCCTGCCGCTCCTTGGCGTAGGCGATGGAGTGATCGAGGCTCGCCTGCGCCAGGCCCAGCGAACAGGCGGAGAGAAACAGCCGTGCGGCCTGGTAGCCGTTGTGAAGGACCCAGCGCCCGCCGTGCTTCTTGCCGATGATCGCACTGTCGGGCAGACGGCAGTCGTCCAGATAGAGCGGCCGGGTATCGGACGATTTCCAACCCATTTTCCGGTATTTCTCACCCCGGGTGTAGCCCGGCGCATCGTTGGGAACGAGGAACAGCGTGTACTGCTTGCGCTCCGCGTCCTTTGGGCTTGAGACCGCAAGGATGATCGTGAATGATGAGATGTCGGTGCCGGGATTGGTGATGTAGGCCTTCTCGCCGGTGAGCGACCAGGTGCCGTCGCCCAGCTCGGTCGCGCGCGTCTTGAAGCCGGATGTGTCGCTGCCGGCATCGGGCTCGGTGCCGGCGATCGAGCAGACCTTGCGGCCGGCAATGATGTCGGGAAGCCATTGCCGCTTCTGCTCCTCGGTGCCGAACCGGGCGACAGTGAGGCCGGTCGCCATCGACACCATGGTGGAAACCGCCAGCGACTGGTCGGCGCGGGCAAGCTCCTCGATCGCAAGGACCGCGTCGAATACGCCCAGCCCCATTCCCCCGAATTCCTCGGGGAAGGGAATCGACATCACGCCGAGGTCGCCGACCTGCTTGAAGAGATCGGTCGGGAACACACCGTCCCGGTCGAGCTGCTCGGCGCGCGGTGCGATCTCGGCTTGAGCGAACTCCCTGACTCTTTCCTGAAGCGCCTTCTGATCCGGCGTTAGATCAAAGTTCATTGCTGTTTCCTCCCAACGAGCCTGTTCTTATGTCGGACGATCGAATGGCATCGTCACATTATGAATCTGCGCCTCGAGAGCCTCGACGGGTCGTGCCGCAAGGCCCCGCGTGGCCATCTCGACCAGTGCATCCGAAACCTCCTCGGCTGTCCATGAACCTTCGGCCGAGTACCACTTGGTCACCCAGTGGACCGCACCGAGCAGCATGAAGATCGCGAGCTTTGGGTTCAGCGGCAGAATGCTGCCGTCCTTGATGCCTTCTTCGACCAGCCGGCGCATACGCTTCTCGAATCCATCACGGAGGTCGATGATGCGAGCGGCCTGTTCGCCGCTGAGTGCATTCTCTTCAAGGATGAGGACCGGCACGCCCAGCGCGCCAATCATCTCACGCAGGTACTCCTTCATGCCGAGCTGGATCTTTTCCAGGCCGGTCCGGCCCTCGGCCTCACCACGATCCATGCTTTCACGGGCGATTTCCATCGCCTCCTCGTGGCACGCATACAGAAGGTCGTTTTTGTTCTGGACGTAGCGGTAAAGCGCTGCCTTGGAGACGCCCAAGCGTTCGGCGACGTCGTCGAGGGTTGTGCCGTGGCTGCCCCGCCGATTGAAGACCTTGGCAGCCTCCCGGATGATCGCCTTGCGTTTGCTTTCGAGTTGCTGCTCCCGACCGGGAACTGCATTGGCCCAACGCGACATTCGATACCTCGCCGTGCTGTGTTGCGGTCACACCTGGCTAGGATGTGAGCACCCGGTCACGGAAGCTGATAGTCTTGTAACTTTTGAGAATGTCAAGTCGGTAAAGTTACTGGAGAGTCACTTATGTTTTTCAAAGGTTAGGGGGAGTGGAACCCTCGCCGTGGCCGATGTAGAGGGTCGCCCGACCGAGGCGTAGCGACATGACAGTAGCTATTGTGTAAGTTGGGAAACTAAAGTTACTTTACAGTAACCTCAAGGCGCTGCGCCTTTGGGCCTCCCTGCCAAACGGCCAGTCTCTGCTCAACAACTGCCAAGGATAGGGATCGCTTTGACCCTAGCGTTCTGAGACGCTTCTCTGAAGAGGAAACGATCAATGTCCCGCCCGATGGCGAGCCAGAGTTTAAGCTTCCCCTGCGACGCGCCGGCTGCTGCGACGGTCACCGAGGTCGCACCAGGAGTGTTGTGGACGCGCGTCCCGCTCCCGTTTCAGCTCAATCATGTGAATATCTATCTGATCGAGGACCACGACGGATGGGCGGTACTCGATACCGGCATTGACGACACCGCAACCCGTGGCGTCTGGGAGGCTCTCTTGCATGGCCCCCTCGCCGGCCGCAGGCTGACGCAGGTGGTCGTCACGCACTACCACCCCGATCATATTGGTCTCGCCGGATGGTTGGCGGAGCGGTTCGGACTGCCCGTGCTGACGAGCTATTCCAGCTATCTGACCTGCCTCAACATCTCGCTCAATCCCGGCGCCCTCGAGGCTAGGCCCCACACGGAGTTCTACCTGCGGCACGGAATGTCGGAGGAAGCGGCGGCGCAGGTCGCCACGCAAGGGCACCGCTACCTGGATATGGTCTGGCCGCTCCCGTCCACGTTCTCGCGGCTTGGCGCGGGAGACACCCTGGCAATCGGTGGTCGGCGTTTTGATATCCTCGTGGGGGAGGGTCACGCTCCCGAACAATTGATGCTTTACTGCGCAGAGGAGAAGCTGTTCTTTGCCGCCGATCAGGTGCTCGCCAGGATCACACCCAATATTTCCGTTTCGGCGGTCGATCCGGAGGGCGATCCGCTGGGCTTGTACCTGAGATCCCTCCAGACAATCCGGCAGTCGGTCCCGGAGGATGCACTTGTCCTCCCCGGCCACGAGCTCCCCTTTCGCGGACTGCATCCGAGGTGTCTCGAATTGATTGCCCACCATGAGGAGCGATGCTCCCTGATCGCCGAGGCGTGCGCTGGCACGCCGAGATCGGTGGCTGATCTGGTCCCGATTGTCTTTCCCCGGCCGCTTGACGCACACCAGATGGGCTTCGCATTCAGCGAGGTGCTCGCGCATGTGAATACGGTAATGCGGCGAGGTGACTTGGTCTGGACGGGCACGGATGGGGACATCACGCGGCTCGTCTCAGCTTGATGCGGTGGCTCTGTGGTCGGACTGCGTTCCGCTGATCGACCAGTTCCTACCCCGCAGGGTCGACCCACGCTGGCGTCCACGCCTCCTTATAGAGACGAGCCAGCCGAGGCATTCTGGAGAGGACGAGCAGCCTGGGCGCACCACTCTCGATCGTCCGCCTAACTGGTTCACCCCACATTTCAGCCCACATCGAAGTTCGGATAGAGCTGGATTTCTATGGACAAGCTTGGACGATCTTTCTGTTTTAAGTCGTTGATCGCAATTGCTTTTTCGACGATATTAGATCTCGTCGAAAGCTAAGAATGCGGCCCCCCTCTCCGCCATTATCCAGCCGCTGAATCATGGTTTATCTGCAGGCTCGGCCCTCAAAATCACAGTGTGATCGAAGGGCCACCCTCCCTGAAATAAAAGGGTTTGGGCCAGAACCAATATGAGGTTTGGTCAAAAAGACCAACTCTCAAAGCGCATGAGATGAAGACCTAGGCTCAGGACTCGTTAATTGAGGTAGAAGGCCACTGAAGCAGCGATGCAGATGGCTGAGAAGAAGGTGTGGGCGCACCGGTCATAGCGGGTGGCGATGCGGCGCCAGTCCTTGAGCTTGGCGAACATGTTCTCGATAGTCTGACTGCAAATGACAAAAGCGGGGAGCTTCGCCATTGGGGTTGGTTGGAATGGCATAGCGGATCTCGACGTCACCGTCGGTGACGATCACCCGCACCACCAACCACTCGATGAGCTGCCGTTTCTGCTCCCACGTCGCCTGCTCAAGCCCTTCGTGCACCCGGCGGCAGAACTCGTCGATGCCCAGGCCCACCCGTGTGATTTCGCTCTGATGGTCGACCTGCGCCTCCAGCTGCTGCCTCTGAGCCCCAAGGCTTTGGGCCTTCTGCTCCAAATCGTGACGGCGCCGGCGATACTCCTCCAAGCCCACAACCTCGCTCAAATAAGCCTCGGTCAGGCGCTCGACTTGCTGCTCCACGCGGACTTGCCCTCGCTTCAAGGCATCGCGCCGGGCTTGGAGATCCTGAGGCAGCCAATGCCCGCCATGCGCCCGCTCCAGCGCGAAGCGGATCGCCTCCGGATGGGTCAGTAACCGGCATAGATCCGTCCACACCAAGCTCTCAATCGGCTCGGCCGGAGTAAAGCGCGAGCGACACTTCGTCTCGCGATAGGAGTGAAGGGGCGGCAGCTTGCCCCGACAGCAATAGTAGCGATATTGCGACCGTAAGCAGCGACCAAAGCAGGCCAACCCGCACACGCCACAGCTGACCAAACCCCGCAACAGATAGCGCTGAGCCGTGTTGTTGCGGCCTGCGAAGTGCCGGTTTTGGGCGAGTTTGGCCTGCACGCGATCAAACTGCTCCTGGGTGACAATGGCCGGGATCGACGCGACAGCCATCCAGTCCTCCCGCGCTCGGATGCGTCGAGGCGTGGTCGTGTTTCCGGTCCGGCAGGCCTCCTGAATCCGCCCCGCATACACCTCGCCGGTATAGACGGGATTGGTCAGGATCACCCGCAGGCCAGGCACACTCCAGCGTGTCCGGCTCCGCGGTGGCTTCACGGCGTCCTGATGCAGCTTCTGGGCCAAGCCATACAAGCTGCGGCCCTCGTCAGCATACCAGGCAAACATCTCGGCCACCACAGCGGCCTCGGCCTCGTCCTGACGGACGCCGGCAGGATCGCGGGGGTGATCCGGATCGACACGATAGCCGTACGGCACCCGGACCCATGGCAACAGGACGCCGGCCTGCAGCTTGCGCAGCCGGCCGCGCCGCATCCGCTCAGCAATCAGGCTGCGCTCGTACTCGGCCACGGCCCCACGGATTTGCAGCAGCAGTTGATCGTGCGGATCCTGGCTCATCGGCCGGTCAAGAAAGTGGACCTGGCATCCGGCGGCTGTAATCTCCTCCAGCAGCAACACCTGATGCACATAGTTGCGGGCAAGCCGGTCGGGAGCGGTGATTAGGATGCCATCCAGGTCCCGCAGGGCCACGCGGTCCCGCAGCCGCTCCAGTCCGGGCCGCTTGAGAGTGGCACCGCTGTAGCCGTCATCGCGAAAGACGTTCTCGGGCGCGACGGTCCATCCGTGCTGGCGTGCATGCGCCTGCAGACGCTCCAGTTGCTGGGCGAGGCCGTCCGCCTGGGCTTGGCGTTGGGTCGACACCCGTGCATAGATCCCGATCCTCATGGTTCCCCTCCTGTGCGGGAGGCGCGGGGTCGGCCGGGAGCACGGCGCATCTTGGTCCGGTGTGGGTCCAGGCCATCAGCTGCTGATAGGTTCGATCCCAGTGCCGCTGCCCGTCCGGATGGGGCTGCCACACGCGACGCACCCGCCAGTCTCCCATCGTCGCCTCCCGCTGCAGATCTGTTCCGCAGCACAGGGCAACGCCCTGGTTCCGGCTGGCGCAAGCGCAACGGCAACCGCCACCAGTTCAGCTTCAGCTGCCCAAAGCGGCTCAGGCAGAATTTGTCATTTGTGATCAGACCATCTCGATCTTGTGGCGCTGGCGATACAGAGCCTTGTCATAGGCAGTCGGCACCTTGCGGCTCTTGGTGGGCGGAATGCAGGAGGTGATGCCCTTGTCGGCGAAAGCCTCCCGGAACCAGTTGCTGTCGTAGCCTCGGTCGGCAATCAGGGTTGCGCCAGAAGGTAGCGAGCTATAGCGGATTTTGGGTGACGAGGCTGATCAGGCGACGCTGTTTGTCGGCATCGGAATGACCTCGCTGCCGTCCTTGAACCTGACACCGGCGATCACCTTCGGCAACTGGTTTTCGCCCAT
>JAFAAP010000267.1 GCA_023426505.1 Pseudomonadota bacterium | reverse complement strand
TCACCGTACCGTTCCGGCCGAAGAGCAGCAACATCGCGACCGCGCCGACGAAGGGCGGCATGATCAGCGGCAGGAAGCCCAGGGTCTGGATCAGCATGGCGCCGCGGAATTCGAACCGCGTGGTGATGTAGGCGAGCGGAAGCGCGAAGATCGATGCCACGACCACCGACATTGCAGACACATAAACCGAATTCCAGAACGAGCGGATGAACAGGTCCGTTCGTGCAAAGTCGAGAAAATTAACAAGGGTGAATTCGCCTGTGCCCTTCTGCGTGAAGGCGACATAGATCACCGTTCCCACCGGAATGATGAGGAACAGGGCAAGGAAGACGGCGATCCCGAGCGCGAGGGCAATCTGCCCCGGCGTTGCCGACAGTCTTAAGAAATGCCTGGAAGGCGCGGACGACGCATGCGCTCGCCCGGCGGTCGTGGCGCCAGCCATGGACGCTCTCCTAAAATCCGAGAAGGGCCTTTGCGGGCGGCCCGCCGGTGCGAGCCGCCCGACGAAACGATCAGCGTGCGAGCTTCAGGGCCTGTTCGGCCTTGGCCTGAGCCTGCCCGTAGCGCTCCTTGGCGAAGGCCGCCCATTTCTGCTCGAGCTCGGCCTGACGCGCGCCCTTCTCCTTGCCGCCGGTGAAGGCGCCGGCGATCTCGGGCGAAGAGGCCTGCTGCTCCGTGACCGGCATGGCGGCCACGAGGTCGCGGGCCTCCTTCACCAGGGCCTTGGCCTCGGCATTGTCCTTCTTGGCGATTGCGGCCTCGGCGTCGTGGATGGCCTTGGTGGCGCCCTTGAGGGCGTCGAGCTGGAACGTCACGGTCTGGTCGTAGAGCACGTCGACGACGTTCGTGCGCTTCTCCGACACGTCCACGTCGAACTTCACACGCGCTCCGAGGGAGGGATCCTTGAACGGGTTCGGGTAATCCGCCGGCGCCTTGGCATAGACCGCCGGGTTCACGGGCAGGCGGCGGATGCTGGGCTCGAGCAGAACCTCCTGGCCAGCGGGAGACACCAGATAGTCGACGAAGGCCTCAGCCCCTGCCTTGTTGGGCGCATTGGCGATCACTGCGACGTTAGCCGGCACGATAGTGGTGACGGTCGGGTATACGAACTTCACCGGGAAGCCCGAGGCCTGGGACGAGAAGGCGAAGAAGTCGATCACGATGCCGAAGCCGACCTGTCCCGAATTGACCGCCTCCGGCACGCCGAAGGAACGCTCGGTGATCTGGCGGAAGTTGCCGGACATCTCCTTCAGCGTGCGCCAGCCCTTCTCCCACCCCTCGCCCTGGAGGATCGTTTCGATGGTGAGGTGCGTCGTGCCGGAGCGCGAGGGCGCCGCCATGGCGACGTGGTCGAAGTAGACGGGCTTGGCGAGATCCTGCCAGTCCTTGGGCTCGGGCAGCTTGTTCGCCTTGGCGTAGCGGTCGTTCCACATGACGCCGTAGCCCGAGGCCGCAAAGCCGGAATAGAAATTCTCGGGGTCGTTGATCGGATAGGAGCCGATCTTGTCCGGGATGCCCTCGGCCTTCGGCTTGTACTTCTGGAGCAGGCTCTTGCCCTTCAGCACCTCGAAGGCATCCGGCGCCGAGGCCCAGAAAACGTCGACCTGATTGTTGGCCTTCGTCTCCTCGACGAACTTCACGCCGGCGTTCGTGTTGCGGTTCTGCACGTCGAGGGTCACACCCGGGTGCGCCTTCTCGAAGGCCTGCTTGAACGGATCGGTCACGTCCTTCGAAAACGAGGTCACGACCGTGACCTTGCCTGACTGGGCGAAGGCGGCGCCCGTGAACAGGGCAGTACCGATCAATGCCGCCGCGGCGACAGAATGGCGAAGCATCAGTTTCCTCCAACATGATGGCTTATGGCTTGGGTCCGCGCGAGGCGGCCGCAGTGTCTCATGCAAAAATCGTGCCAAACCGTGGTGCGCCGCAGCGCGATTGTTTCAAGGAGGAATTTTTGTGCGCAACGCCCGAACAGCGAGCCATCTGGGGAAATGACGGTAACCACCCCTGCCGGCATGGGTCAGATGCGTAACATCAGGCCTCGATCTCTCCCGTGCGGCCGAGATCGTACTTCTTCATTTTGAGGTAGAGAGTCTTGCGGGTGATCCCGAGCGCTTCCGCAGTGGTGCCGATGCGCCCGCTGAAGCGCGCAAGGGTTTCCTCGATGACGCGGCGTTCGGCAATCTCCATCTGCCGTTCGAGGGTCGAGGCGCCGTGGAGGTTCGGCTCCGCCTGAGGGGGCTCGTCCTCGTCGAGGCCGAGGAGGTAGCGCTCGGCCGCGTTGCGCAACTCGCGCACGTTGCCGGGCCATTCCTGCTGCTGGAGCCTTTCTAGGAAGGACGGTTCGAGCGATGGCGCCGCCCTCGCCTGCCGGGCTGCCGCGAGATGGAGGAAATGGGTGAAGAGCACGGACACGTCGTCCCGACGCTCGCGGAGCGGCGGGAGGCGGACCGTGACGACGTTCAGCCGGTAGACCAGATCTTCGCGGAATGCGCCCCTGCCGGCCAGTTCGGTGAGATCCGCCTTGGTGGCTGCGATCACGCGGATGTCGACCGGGATCTCCTTGTTCGACCCGAGGCGCTCGATGGTTCGCTCCTGAAGCACCCGCAGCAGCCGGATCTGCGCCGCCATGGGCATGGATTCGATCTCGTCGAGGAAGAGCGTGCCGCCGCTCGCGTGCTCGATCTTGCCGATCCGCCGCTCGCGGGCTCCAGTGAAGGCGCCGGGCTCATGACCGAAAAGCTCGCTCTCGATCATGGTCTCCGGGATCGCGCCGCAATTGACCGCCACGAACCGCCCCTTCCGCCGGCGTCCGAAATCGTGAAGGGCGCGGGCGGCGACCTCCTTGCCGGTGCCTGTCTCGCCGTGAAGGAGCACGTCGGCCTCGGCCTCCGCGAGGGTTCGAAGGATGCGCCTCAGCCTCTCGATGGCGGCTGAGCGGCCGACGAGCCGGCTGTCGATGGAATCCTGATCGACGGCCCCCGCCCTGAGGGCCCGGTTTTCGAGAATGAGGCTGCGGTGCGCGGAGGCGCGCCTGACCGTCTCGACGAGTCTCACGGGATCGGCGGGCTTCTCGATGAAGTCCCAGGCGCCGCCCCGGACTGCCTTGATCGCCATCGGCACGTCGCCGTGGCCGGTCACGAGCACGACCGGGATCTCGGGATCGACTGCGCGGACGGCATCGAGGAGGCCGAAACCGTCGAGACCGGGCATGCGGACGTCGCTCACGACAACGGCCGGAAGATCGGGCGACAGGACATCGAGCCCTGCCTTGGCGGATTGGACGGCGGCGACGTCGAACCCGTCGAGCTCCAGCGTCTGCCGGTAGGCGTCGCGCACTTCCTGATCATCGTCCACCAGAACGACCTTGGGCTTTGCGCTCATGATCGGCTCGCCGCCAGATCGATCACGAAGGTCGTCCCTGTCGGTCCCGTTTTCGCCAAGATCAAGTCTCCTCCGAAATCCTTCACGATGTTGTACGACATCGACAGGCCGAGGCCGAGCCCCAGTCCCGCAGGCTTGGTGGTGAAGAACGGGTCGAAGACGGCACCGCGGTAGTGCTCCGCGATTCCCGATCCGTTGTCGGCAATGGCGAGGCGGACGCGGCCTTCCCTGGCTTCGGCGCCAATGTCGATGCGTCGATCCGCCTGCCCCTCGAGTGCATCGAGCGCATTCGAGATCAGGTTGACGACCACCTGCTCCAACCTGATCTCCTCGGCCAGAACCGTCAGGGCGGCGGCCGGCAAGCTCATCCGCACCGCGACCTTCTCCTCGTCGAGGCGCTGCTCGAACAGGCTTAGGGCTCCCTCGACGACGGCCCGGAGATCGACCGTTTCGAGGGTCGCGGCAGGGCGGCGGGCGAAGCGCTTGAGATGCTTGATCAGCTCCGCCATCCTGGCGGTCAGGCCTTGGATCCGATCCAGGCTCGCCCTCGCCTCCTCCGGGCGGCCGCGCTCGACCAGCACGGTCCCGTTATAAGCGTGCGAGCGGATCGCCGCGAGCGGCTGATTGAGCTCGTGGCTGATGCCCGCGGCCATCTGGCCAAGCGCCGCGAGCTTGGCGGCTTGGACCAAGTCATCCCGCGTCTGCCTGAAGACGGCGAGCGCCTTTCCGAGATCGCCAAGCTCGTCGTCGGTGTGAGGCGGCAGGACCGGCATCGTGGGGCCGCTCGCGATGGTGGTCGCCGCCAGCGTCAGCCCCTGGAGGCGCACGACGAGATTCCTGCGGACGTAGAACCAACCGATCGCGACCGTGATGGCGAGCGACGCGATGGCGATCGCCAGGAGGAGATTACGCCCAATCGCGATGGCGCTGGCAGAGCGTTCCGAAGCCCTTCTGGCAATCGCCTCCGTTCGGCTGACTTCCTGCGATACGAGCGTGCCGAGCTGGGCGACGAGGCGCCGGTTCTCGGCGAGAAGCGCCTGCGCGTCGGCAACGGCCTGGAGCTCGGCGCGCTTCACGGCCGCAAGCCCGGATGCCGGATCGGAGACAGCCAGCAGGCGCGCTGCGATCTGACTGATGGTGATCGCATCCGTCCAGCTGGCGAGCGCCTTGGTTTCCAGGTCGAGCTGGTCCGTCATCTCGCCGAGGAAGTTGCTCGTCTCCTGAAGGTCCTCGATCGTCGGCACGGTTCCGAGCCGTCCCAACAGACCCACGATCAGGTTGGCGTGCGCATTGATGGTCAGGAGCGCCTCGCTCTTGCGGCTCTCCTCCAACAGGGTCCTGCGCCCGGCCTCGGCCGCCTCGCCCGGCGCGACCCGGCGGATGGCCGATTCCATGTTGAACCGCGCATCGTCGATGAGAGGCTCGATCTCTTCGATCAGATCGGCCTGCAGCCATCGCAGCTCTTCGCCGATCTCGCGCGAGCGTTCATGCAGGGGAAAGCGCCGGTCGGCGACCTTGTCGATCGCCTTGAGGTTGGCTTCGATCCCGTCCGCCACCACGAGAAGCTCGGGAGAGAGAGACTGCTCGTCACTGCGTTCGCTCAGGACGGAGCGAAGCATGGATAGCCGCGCGACGAGGGTCTCGCGAATGCGGTCATAGGCCTCGCGGCGCTCAGCGACCGCGAGATCGGGCGTGCTGGCGATCACGCTTGCGCCTGCCTCCGCCAAACGGGCGGAGAACGCGAGAGCCGGGAGATGAGCGGTCGCGACGGAGTTCAGCTCCTCGCTGAGACGGGCATAGGACAGCCAGCCCACGATGCATGCGCCGACAGCAAGCCCGCCTACGCCCAGGAAGGCGATGATGAGGCGCCCGCCGATGCCGAGTCGCGTCCGCCGGATCATGGTCGCGCGGCCCCCGCACCATCCGCATTCCGATCGGCGCTCCCCAATCTCGCAGTGGCGTCGGCCAAGGCGCGCGCAGCCTGCTGCATGTTCTCGTCGATCTGCGACTTGATGCGGGCTTCCAGCTGGGCCTGTGGCCCCGGCGTGGGAAGGCCGCGCCGGACGCGCACGAGGTCCTTCCATCGCTCCAGCTCCATGGACTCGGCGCCGCTCAGAGGCGGCCGGGTCAAGGCGAGGCGCGCATCGCTCACCAGCTTCGCCATATCCGTGTCGGAGCGTCCCGCCAAGGCTGTTTCGAGCGCGCGCACGGACCGCCACATCCGCACCAGTTCGGATCTCCGGAAGGTGATCATCTCGTCGAAGATGATGTTGACCAGCTCGTAGCGGGCAGCCGAGAGGCGCGCGTCGAACAGCCCCTTGGCGAACAGGCCGTCCCGCTGGAAGGGACTGCCGTCCGTCGTCTCGCCGGCCGGGTAGACCGTAGGAGAGATCGGAAGCCGCGCGACCGCCGGATCGAGCAGCAGGGCCTGCCCTTCCGCCGAAAGGACGAAATCAACGAAGCGTTCGGCGCCGTCCCGATTGGCCGCATCGTTCAGGATCGCGATGCTGGCGGGCACGAACAGCGTCTCCTCGGGAAGGGCGAAGCGGGTCGAGTCCTTTGGCATGCCCTCCGGATTGGCCAGGAAGTCGATCGAGGGGCCGATCCCGAACCGTCCACGGGCGACTCCGGCCGAAACGCCGAAGCTGCGCGCCGTCACGGTCGCGAGATTGCCGCCGATCTCGGACCAGATGCCCCACCCTCGGTCCCATCCATAGACCTGAAGAAGGGCCTCGACCATCAGGTGCATCGTTCCCGACCGCGACGGGGAGCTGATGCCGATGTGCCCGGCATAGATGGGTGCCGCGAGATCGCTCCACCCCCTGGGGACCGGCAGCCCCCTCGCCTCGAGGTAGTCGGGATTGTACACGAACCCGTAGCCCGACAGCGCGAAGCCGAGATAGCTCAGGTCCGGATCGTTCACCGGGTACCCGGCGATGAGATCCGGCGCTCCCATGGGACGCGGCTTCAATGCCGCCAGCCGGCCCGCCCGCTTCAGGATCTCGAAGGCATCCGGCGCCGAGGCCCAGAAGATGTCCGCCCTGTGCCTCTCGCCGACGATGTCGGCCACCGCCGTCGTCGTCTTGCGCTGGACGAATTCGAGCGACAGCTCCGGATGGCGGGTCCTGAACGCGCTCTGGAACGGTTCGAGGAACTGCGGCGGGAACGACGTGAGAACACGCACCGCACGCACTTTCTCATCGGCGAAACCTGCCGCCGTCATCAGGACCAGATGGGCAAGCACGATGGTCAGGCGAATGAAGAAAGGGCGAAGCATGTATCGATGTTGCGGCGGTGCTCGGGCCGCATCATAGGCCCGAGACAGACGAGCCGATCAAGTGCTATTCTTCGGCTTAATCAGCGCCCGCAATATTGTTATTGACGACCGCCGCGCATCCGTCCGCGGGACAATGTTTCACATAGGATGCTGCTGATGTGCGTGATGGTCACGCCCGACCGTGAGGGTCGGCATGAAGGCTGATGCGCGTTCGGGACATTGTCGAGAACAGCTATACTCTTGCGGCTCCGATGTTTCCTGCCAGTAAACCCCTGCGGGGCGGTGGCTGGCATCAATGCCCTGCCTATGCTCTAACTTGGGAGCATCGGATGAACGGGTCGCCAGATCCGCCTTTCCGCACGATAGGCTGGTTCGATGGTGCTGGAGCTCTCATGAGACTGATCGCATCGCTGGTTTCACTTTCAGTGCTTCTGAGTCCCGCCGCGGCTCTGTCGCAGCAGGGCTTCGACGTGATCGTCCTCGGCGCTTCCGGTGGCATTCAGGACGGCAATCTCAGCTCCTACCTCATCCGGCCGCACGGGGACCGGAATGCGGTTGCGTGCGATGCGGGCAGCCTGGTCAACGGATTGAAGGTCGCTCAGGAAAAGGGCGCCTTCAGTGATGTCAGATTACCTGATGGGTCGTCCGACAGCGTCGTCGGGCATGTGCTGAAGAACGAGATCAAGGGCTACCTGATCAGCCACGCGCATCTCGACCATGTGCAGGGTCTCGTCATCGCCTCGCCGGACGACAGCGAGAAGACCATCTACAGCCTGCCGTCGATCAGCACGGAGATCGAGCGGAACTATTTCAACTGGCGGGTCTGGCCGAACATGCTGGACCGCGGCCAGCAGCCGCAATTGAAGAAGTATCACCTGGAAGACCTGAAGTATGGGGAACCCACGGCCGTCGCCGGCACGAGGATGACGGTGACGCCCTTTCCGCTGAACCATGCGGGAACCGAGTCCACCGCCTTCCTGATCGAAAGCGGCGGCGATGCCATCCTGTGCTTCGGGGATACCGGACCCGACGAGGTCCAGAAGACGACCAACATGGAGGACATCTGGAAGGCCGTCGCCGACAGGGTGAGGCAGCGGAAGCTGAAAGCCATCATCCTGGAGACGTCGTACACGAGCGATCGGCCGGACCATCTGCTGTTCGGCCATATGACGCCGAAATGGATACACAGCACGCTGCGAGCCCTGGATCAGGCCGCAGGCGGAAACGCCCTGAAGGGGATGCCGCTGATTGTCAGCCACATTAAATATTCATTGACCGGCGAGCAGCCTCAGGAGGCCATCCTGAAGGAGTTGGAGGCGGACAATGACCTCGGCGTCCGGTTCCTGATTCCCGAACAGGGCGCGCAGTACCATTTCCGATAAGGCCGCCTGTCTGCATCGCGACGCGATCTCGGAGGCTCATGGAGGTGACGCCGCAGTGCGCATTCCGCATGGGGTCACGGTCGAGCCCGTGCTGCGGCTCCCGCGGGTTTCACGTCCCCAGCCGCGACAGCTGCTCCGACCGCGGGGCTCCCTCGCCCACATTTGAGGCGACGCAGGTCGGCGCCCGGTGAGGGCGCGCTGGCCCTCACGGTCCTGATATGGCCGACCGGGCCTGCCGCGCCCGACGCACCTTCGTCGAGCAGATCCCGCATGACCTGCGTCCGCGTCGCTGCGCTGGGAGCGCCCAGCACCACCCCGACGAGACGCCGCCCGCCCTGGATAGCCGAAACGGCGACGTTGAAGCCCGAGGCGCAGACATAGCCGGTCTTCGTCGCTTCGAGGCCGGAATAGTCCTCGATCATCTTGTTGGTGTTCTTCAGAAGTCGTCCGTTGACCGTGATGGCAGCTGTCCTGAAAAGGTCCAGGTCGTCCGGATGAGCGCTCACGACGGCCAGCATGAGGACGGCCATGTCCCTCGCGTTGGTGACCTGACGGTCGTCGTGCAGGCCGTTGGCGTTGACGAAGCGCGTCCCGGTCATCCCGAGCCGCGCCGCCTCCGCGTTCATGGCGGCGACGAAGGAGGCTTCGCTTCCGCCGACCGCCTCGGCGATGGCGACCGCCACGTCGTTCGCACTCTTGACCATCATGACGCGCAAAGCATCCTCCAGTCGGAGGGAGGTGCCCTCCGGGACGCCCAGCCTCGTCGGAGCCTGGGCCACAGCCCGCGCGCTCAGAACGATGGAGCTGTCCAGGGTGAGCCGGCCCGAGCCGACCGCCATCAGGGCCAGATGCGCCGTCATCAGCTTGGTGAGCGAGGCCGGATGCCAGGAGCGGGTGGCGTCCTGGGCGACCAGAATGTCTCCGGAGGACGCGTCCACCAACAACAGGGGAGAGGCGCCGGCGGGAACGGCCGCCAGGAGAAGACCGGCGGCCAAAAGGAGAGAGGGCGGCTTCATGAACTCATCCTTCATGGAATTGCCGCCTAGCACAAGCCCGGATGTTCAAGCCTCGGGACGGGCCATCCGCCATGGGAGAATCGTCCCTGGATCGCGGCGGCGGCAACGGATCGTTAAGTCAGATTCCGATCATGGTCGGATGGAGCGGAGCTTTCCGCCGCCCGACCGGTTCTCGTCGATGCGAAGTGCAATTCGGAGGGACCCATGGTCACGACAGCTCGCTACGCCACGCTCCTCGCCCTGCTGATGCTTCCGGCGACTGGCCTCCCGGCGCGGGCAGCCGGCTTCGACTGCAAAAAGGCCGAAGCTCCCGACGAAAGGATGATCTGCGGCGATCGCGAACTCAACGACCAGGACGTGGAACTCTCCGTCCTCTACACGCAGCTCAAGCCGCTTCTCGCCATGGGCGCCAGGGGCGAGCTGGAGGATGGGCAGGTTGCGTGGCTCAAGCGGCGGCGGGCCTGCGGCGACGACCGTGCCTGTCTGGCCAAGGCCTATGCGGACCGGCTGCTGCAGCTGAGGGGCGCTTTCGACGAGCTGGCCAAGCGAGGGCCGTTCTGAGGCCCTCGCCTCATTCCTCCCTCGTGTCGGCGGTCTCTTCTCTCATGTGCCGCGAGACGACGGTCTCCTCGCCGAGGAGGCCACGCGGCCGCAGCAGCAGGATGAGCATGAGAAGCAGACCGATGAGCACGACCTGCAGGGTGGCCGCACGAGCCTGATACTCGCTCGGGACGATCTCGCGCAGCGCGTTCCCGGACAGCGTCCACAGGGCCCAGACCACGAAGGCTCCGAGGATCGCGCCCCGGTTGTTGCCCGAGCCGCCCACGATCAGCATCGTCCAGAGCTGGAAGGTGAGGATCGGCAGGAAGTCCTCCGGGGCGATGTAGCCGACGAAATGCGCATAGAGCGCTCCGCCGAGCCCCATGAGCATGCAGCCGATCACGAAAGCCTGCAGCCGAAACCGGAAGGCGCGCTTGCCGAGGGACTCAGCCGCAGTCTCGTCCTCGCGGATCGCCCGGAGGACGCGCCCCCATGGGCTGCGCACGAGACGCTCCAGGGCGACATAGCTGAGGCCGAGCAGCGCCGCGGCGATTGCCAGGTACGTCACGTTCCAGGCGAGGTTGTCGGGGATCACGTCGGCGAAGGGCTTCGGGATGAACTGCAGCCCGAACGGGCCGCCCGTCAGCCCCTTGGCGTTCAGGGCGACGAGCTGCAGGGTGACGGCGACGCCGAAGGTCGCGATGGCGAGGTAGTCGTGCCGCAGCCGCAAAGCCGCCACACCGATGATGAAGGCGGCGACCCCGGAGGCCGCCATCGCGCCGAGCCAGCCGAGCGGGATCGGCAGGCCCAGTCCGCCGAGCTGATCGGGATAATCGGGTGCCGTGATGAGCGCCGACGTGTAGGCCCCGATCGCCACGAATCCTGCGACGCCGACATTGAACAGGCCCGTAAAGCCCCATTGCAGATTGAGGCCGAGCACCACCAGGGCGAAGATCGTCGCGAAGACGAGGAAGAACGTGCCGTACGAGAGCAGTCCGATGAGATCGGGCATCACGTCCTCTCGCCGAAGAGACCAGTGGGGCGGATGAGCAGAATGGCGATGAGCACCACGAAGGCGGTCGCCGCGCGGTACTCGGCTCCGACGAGGGGCACCGACAGGCTTTCCGCGAGCCCGACGATCAGGCCGCCCACGACGGCCCCGTAGACGCTGCCGATCCCGCCGAGAATCGCTGCGGCGAAGAGCGGAAGCAGCAGGTCGAGGCCGAGCTGCGGCCGCAGCTGGACGGTGAGGCCCGAGAAAACGCCCGCCACCGCCGCGAGGACCGCGCCGATGATCCACGTCGCACGGATGACCCGATCGACGTCGATTCCCGTCACCCGGGCGAGCTGCGGATTGACGGAGGTCGCGCGCATCGCCTTGCCGAGGGTGGTGCGCGTGAGGAAGATGTGCAGGCCAACGACCGAGACGGCCGTGAGGCCGAGGACGAAGAGCTGATCCGGAGTGATGCGCAGCCCGCCCAGAACGTCCCTTGGAACCAGACGGATGGCGACCTGGATCTCACGGCTGTAATATTCCGGAACCGCTCCGTAGATGAACTGGAGCAGGTTGCGCAGCACGAGAGCGGCGCCGAAGCTCGCCATGATCAGCGTGATGGCGTTCCCGTGCCGCCGGAGCTGGCGAAAGAGCAGCCGGTCGACCAAGAGCGCCAGCGCCGCAGTGGCGACCGCCGAAACCGCGAGCGCGACGAGAAGCGGCCAGCCGAAGGAGAACGGGCCGAGAGGCTCCGCAGGGCCCCAGACCGCCACGATTCCGATCAGCGCCGTCCAGGCGAGATAGGCGCCCCACGTCAGGAGTTCGCCATGGGCGAAGTTCGCGAAGCGCAGGATCGAGTAGACCAGCGTCACGCCGATCGCTCCGAGCGCGATGACCGAGCCGATGATGAAGCCATCGGCCACGAGCTGCAACACTATGAGCCTCCTCGATGTTGTCCGAGATAGAGCGCGGCCACCTGGGGGTCGCCTGCGAGATCGCGCGCCGTTCCGACGATCCTGGTGCTTCCTTCGACCAGAACCGCGCCTCGATCCGCGATGGCGAGAGCCGCCTTGACGTTCTGCTCGACCAGCACGATCGTGACGCCGGTGGCGCGCACGTCGAGGAGCTTCTCGAACACGATGCCCACGAGCTTCGGCGAAAGGCCGGCCGACGGCTCGTCCAGCATCAGGACCTTAGGCTCGCCCACGAGCGCCCGGGCCACCGCGAGCATCTGGCGCTGGCCGCCCGAGAGGCGCCCCGCCAGCAGACGCCGCTGGCGCGCGAGATCCGGAAACAGGTCGTAGAGGTCACGAAGCCGCTGCTTCTTCGGCACCTTCAGGATCGAGGCCGCGAGATCGAGATTGTCCTCGATCGAGAGATTCACGAACACGTTCTCGGTCTGCGGCACGAAGCCGAGGCCCTCATGCGCGAGGTGGTGCGCCGCGCGTCCGGTGATGTCGCGGTCGTGCAGGAAAACCTTTCCGGCTGAGACCGGCACGAGCCCGGCGATGGCCTTGATCAGGGTCGACTTGCCGGCCCCGTTCGGCCCGAGCACGGCGACGATCTCGTCGGGCTCGACCGCAAGCGACGCGCCCCGCACGATCGGAAGCCCCGGCTCGTAGCCGGCCTCCAGGTCCACGACGCGAAGAGCCGTCACGCGACCGCTCCGCCGAGATAGGCCTCGATCACCCTCGGGTCGTCGCGAACCTCCTGCGCCGTCCCTGTCATCAGGAGGCGTCCTTGCGCCATCACCATGATGGGGCTGCACAGGTTCATCACGAGATCCATGTTGTGCTCGATGATCAGGAACGTGACGCCCTGGCGGTTGAGGGTCACGATCCTGTCGACGATCGCATCCAGCAAAGTTGGGTTGACCCCCGCCCCCGGCTCGTCGAGCAGGATCAGGCGCGGCTCCGCCACGAGGACCCGGGCGAGCTCGAGGAGCTTGCGCTGTCCGCCGGACAGGACGCGGGCGGGTTGATGGGTGAGACGGGACAGGCCCACGAAATCGATCCAGTGCCGCGCAGCCTCCGCCAGCCGCCGCTCCTCGGAGGCCACACGGCCCGGCGTGAGCCAGTTGGCCCAGAACCGCTCGCCGCGCTGGCGCAGCGGCGCCACCATGACGTTCTCCAGCACGGTCATTTCCGGAAAGGGCCTCGGAATCTGGAAGGTGCGGGCAAGACCCTTAGCAAAGATCCGATCCGGAGAGAGCCCGTCGATGCGCTCGCCCCCCAGGCTGAGCGACCCCGAGGTCGGGGGAAAAAGACCCGCCAGGCAGTTGAAGAGGGTCGTCTTGCCGGCCCCGTTCGGCCCGATCAGGCCCGTGATCGTTCCCTCCTCGATCACGAAAGACACCTCGTTGACGGCGTGATTGCCGCCGAAGGTCTTGGTGATCGATTGCGCTGTGAGCATGACTGGAAGGACGTCCCGGGCGGGCGATGTTGCGGGGCCGCAGATTTTGCGTCATGACAATGCCCATGCGCAACAGGCAAAGGACGTTGTCCCGTGTCGGATGATTCCTTCGAGCTCTACGACCTGAAAGTCGAGGTCGTCGCCCCGGAAGGCGCCACGCTGTATTGTGGCGCCAAGCCCGGCGACTACTTCGAGCTCAAGGGGGAGATGCTCTACCTGCCTCCGGGCCAGGGCTTCTCGATCTACTCGCTTGCCGCGATCCTGCCTCTCCTCCCGGCCAAGCAGCGCGCCACCCATCCGAACGACTGGATGTCCACGGATGCCGAGGTCGCCTGCCCCGACCCGAACTGCCCGAGCCGGTTCCGGATCAGCCGGATGGCGAAGCGCGTGTTCCGTCACGCGGAGGTCACGGCCGTCCCCCTGCCCAACCCGAAAGCCTGACATGACCGTCGAAACCATCGAGCTCGCCCCCGGCTACCGCATCTCCCGCATGCTGCGCGGAGGGTGGCAACTCGCCGGCGGGCATGGCGCCATCGAAACGGAGCGCGCGATCGCCGACATGGCGGCCTTCGTCGATCAGGGTGTCACGACCTTCGACTGCGCCGACATCTACACGGGCGTCGAGGAGATGATCGGCCTCTTCCGGGAGCGTATGCTGGCCGAGCGCGGCTCCGATGCGCTGAAGGCCTTCAAGGTGCACACCAAGTTCGTGCCGGACTGGGATGCCCTCCCCCGCGTCGACCGCGCTTACGTGCGCGACGTGATCGACCGCTCGCTGCGACGTCTCAGGATGGAGCGTCTCGACCTGGTCCAGTTCCATTGGTGGAACTACGACGTGCCGCGCGTCGTCGAGACCGCGCTGATCCTCAAGGACCTCCAGGACGAGGGAAAGATCCACCAGATCGGAGGCACGAACTTCGATTCCTCCCACACGCGGGCGATGCTCGACGCAGGCGTTCCGCTCGTGTCGATGCAGGTCCAATATTCACTTCTCGACCAGAGACCCGAGAACGGCCTGGTCGCGCTGTGCCAGGAGCGCAGCATGAAGCTCTTGTGCTACGGCACCGTCGCGGGCGGATTCCTGTCCGAACGGTGGCTCGGCGCGCCGGAGCCGCAGGAACCCTACGCCAACCGTTCGCTCGTCAAGTACAAGCTCATCATCGACGATTTCGGCGGCTGGCCCCTGTTCCAGGAGCTTCTCGCGACCCTGAGGGAGATCGGTCGCAAGCACCGGGTCAGCCTGACGTCCGTGGCCACACGGTGGGTCTTGGACCGACCCGCCGTAGCCGGCGCGATCATCGGCGCCCGCTATGCCGAGCACCTGCCCGACAATCTCGACGTGTTCCGCTTCGCTCTCGACGACGAGGACAGGGCCGCCATCGACCGGGTTCTCGCGCGCAAGACCGGCCCCGAGGGCGATACCTACACGCTCGAGCGGAACCGGGAGGGCCGGCACGGCCGCATCATGCACTACAACCTCAGCAATGCCTAATCGCATGGGGCTCGATCATCCCCTCGCCCGCGTGGCGCTGCAGGAGGTCGCCGACCTGCATGCCTTCTTCGAGGCATGGCTCGGCGGAAGGCTCGACAGAACCCGCGCAGTGTTCTCCCGGCTGGAGAACGTCCTCGGGGACGAGTTCAGCATGGTGTCCCCGGGCGGGGGCAGGCTCCGGCGCTCCGACGTGACCTCGTGGATATGGGACGCGCACGGCACACGAGAAAGCACGACCGGGTTCCGCATCATCGCCGTCGAGCCCGAGCTTCTGCTCCTGCGCGCGCCCCTGATCGTTCTCCGCTATGTGGAAGAGCAGGAGGCGGACGGCGTCATGACGCGCCGCTGGGCGACCGCCGTGTTCGAAGTCGGCGGAGAGGCCGGAAGCATGAGATGGCTTGCCCTGCAGGAGACCTGGATTTCTCCAGGCCCTTGAGGACTATCCCGCTCGCCGCCCTTGCAAAACACCGGCCGAGGCGGAACACTGCCTGCCGGCCGGGAGGAGCAAGGACATGAACGCCCGCTACCGGCGACCAGACCAGGGGAGAGGTTCACCGTGCGCTTTGCATCCATCGTTTCAGCCGCCGCCCTCGCGGCTGCTCTCGCACCGCTGCCCGTCTCCGCGCAGCAACCCTGCCCCCACACGGTGGGCGTCGTCGTAGAGCTGACCGGTCCGGCCGGGCGCTTCGGCCAGGCCGCGGCCAAGTCCGTCGAGCTCGCCTTCAAGGAGATCAACGAGGCGGGCGGGGCCGCCGGCTGCCAGCTCGTCATGGATCTTCGGGATTCGCAGAGCCAGGGCTCCGTCGCGGTCGACCAGGCCCGGCAGCTCGTCGACCTGAAGCGCGTGCCGGCGATCATCGGCGGCATTATCTCCTCGGTGTCGCTGCCCGTCCTCACCTCGGTGACGGCGCCGGCCGGCGTGGTTCAGATCTCGCCCGCCTCCTCGTCCCCTACCCTCACCCGGATCGCCCAGGAGGGGAAGAGCAACGGCATCTTCTTCCGCACCATCACGTCGGATGCGCTCCAGGGTACGGCGGCCGCGAAATACGCGCTTGATCAGGGCCTGAAGAAGATCGCGATCATTCACGTCAACAACGACTTCGGCGTGAACATGGTGGCGGAGTTCAAGCGAGCCTACGAGGCGCTCGGGGGCGAGATCACGTCCGTCACGCCCTACAACCAGGGTCAGGCCTCTTACGCGCCGGAAGTTACCCGCGCGCTCGCGGGCGACCCGCCTGCGCTCTACCTCGTCTCCTATCCGGGCGACGGCACGTCGATCGCGCGCACCTGGATTTCGCAGGGCGGTGAGCCGAAATTCCTCCTGAACGACGGCATGAACAGCGCCGACTTCATCCGAGACGTCGGTCCCCGCTACCTGAACGACGCCTTCGGGACGTCCTCGGGTACCACGACGACGCCTTCAACCGAGCACTTCGCCAAGGCCTATCCAGCGATGTCCGGCGGCTTCGACGCCAACGCCCCGGCCGCCGACAGAGCCTACGATGCCGCAGCCATCCTAGGCCTCGCGGTGGCTCAGGCAGGCAAGTTCGAGGCGGCGGCCATCCGGGATTCGATCCGCAAGGTCACGGGCGGCGAAGGCGAGGTCATCCATGCCGGTCCGGACGGCTTCAAGAAGGCGCTCCAGCTGATCAAGGACGGCAAGCCGGTCCGTTACGAGGGTGTCGTCGGCCCGGTCAGCTTCGATCAGTACGGCGACATCACCGGCCCGTTCCGGCTGTGGCGCATTCAGAACGGCGAGGTCACCACCATCGGACAGATGGGCGTCGACGAGGTCAACGCCATCCGGAACAAGGTTCCGTCCCGCTAGGATTCGAACGCCCTGGCGTCTGAACCTGCCCGACTCACCGATCCACCATCCGTCAAAGCAGGCTCCGCGTCGGTGCGGAGCCTGTCATGCTTATTCTGGAGAAGACCATGTCCCTGCGCCCCGACCGGACGATGCTCGCACCCGGTCTCGAGATCAGCCGCGTGATCACGGGACTCTGGCAGGTCGCCGACATGGAGCGCGACGGCCGCGTCCTGGACCGGGACGCCGCAGCCGCCGCCATGGCGGACTACGCGCGCGACGGGTTCGACACCTTCGACATGGCCGACCACTACGGCAGCTCGGAGCTGATCACTGGCCGTTTCCTGAGCCTGCAGGCAGCAACGGACGAGCAGCGTGCGGCGGCCTTTACGAAGTGGTGCCCGACTCCCGGGCCGATGACCCCGGCCCTCGTTCGCGCGGGCATCGAGGAGCGTCTGGAGCGGCTCGGCGTTCCTTCCATCGACCTGCTGCAATTCCACTGGTGGATGTTCGAGCACCCCGGATACATCGACGCCATGAAGGAGCTCGTGGCGCTGCAACGGGAAGGACGCATCCGCCATCTCGGCCTGACGAACTTCGACACGGACCACCTGCGCCTCCTGGTGAAGCACGGTTTTCCCATCGTGTCGAACCAGGTCTCCTTCTCGCTGCTCGACCGCCGCGCTGCGGAGAACATGAGCGCGTTCTGTCTTGCAAACGGCGTGCGCCTGCTCGCCTACGGCACCCTGGGAGGCGGCTTTCTTACCGACCGCTGGGTGGGCGCACCGGAGCCGACTTCCATTGAGGATTGGAGCAAGTCGAAATACAAGCGCTTCATCGACACGATCGGCGGATGGTCGGCGCTCCAGACGATCCTTGCAGCCCTTCAGGTGATCGCCCGTAAGCACCGCGTCTCCGTCGCGAACGTGGCCACGCGCTGGGTGCTTGAGCAGCCGGCCGTCGCCGCCGTCATCGTTGGGGCGCGGCTGGGCGAGCGCGAGCACCGTGCGGACAATGCGGCCCTGTTCTCGTTCGCCTTGGACGATGACGACATGCGGCGGATTGACGACGCGCTGGTCTCCACCCGGCGCATACCGGGCGATTGCGGCGACGAGTACCGTCGCCCTCCTTTCCTCACGGCATCGGGCGATCTGAGCCATCATCTCGAAAGCTTTCCGCCCGTCTTCAAGGCCATTCCTGTCGACGCGCGCTCCGATCGCCTGCGCATCGACTCGGGCAGCTTTTGGGAGCCCATCTGCGGTTACAGCCGCGCGGTGAGGATCCGCGACCGCATCCTCGTCAGCGGCACCACCGCCACGCACGGAACGGGCGAGATCATCTGTCCGGGCGACGCCGAAGGACAGGCGATCTACATCTTGGACAAGATCGCGGCGAGCATCGCCTCCTTAGGCGGAACGCTGGCGGATACGGTTCGCACCCGCGTGTATCTCAGCAATGCGGACGATTGGGAGTCGGTCTCACGGGCGCATGGCCGCTACTTCGGCGCCGTCAGACCTGCCAACACGCTGCTCGAGGTCTCGCGCCTCGTCGGAGAATACGCCGTCGAGATCGAGGCCGAGGCCATCGTCGGTTAGGGGCGAAGCAGCGGGGTTGTTCGATGATCCGTTACGAGAACACCCCCACGGTCGTGGTCGTGCTCGTGCCGCTCCGAGGCGGCCTTCTGATGATCCGGCGCGCCGTTGCCGGTGAAGGACATGGCAAGCTCGCCCTGCCGGGTGGTTATCAGATGCTCGGGCAGACCTGGCAGGAGGCCGGCGCACGCGAGGTGCTGGAGGAGACCGGCGTCGTCGTCTTACCGGAGGCCCTGCGCGTGCTGACCGTCGAGACGACGCCGGACCGGCGTCAGAACCTGCTCTTCTGCCGGAGCCCAGCGGTCGAGCATGAGGGCGCATTCGTGCACGACGCGGAGGTCTCGGAAGTTCTCGTCATCCACCGTCCCGTCGAAACGGCTTTCGCGCTTCACACCCGAATGGTCCGTGACTTTTTCGAACACGCAGGTCCCGCCTGAACCATCGGCCTCAAAGGCACGAGCCGCTTCTGGCAGCCGATCCTCTAGCGATTGGCTGTGACGAGAGGCGCGGGCCGATCCGCGAGAGCGACCCAGGCCCGATCCTTCGTCCCCTCGCGCATGAGATAGGTGTATCCGGTTCTTCCCCAAGGCAGAACAACATTGCGCTTGTTGTCGAGGATGAAGTCGCCGCGATCCGTCAGCACCGTCAGCACGGCATGACCATCACCGCGCTCGTCGGCGACCACCGTCATCCGAAGCGCCCGATGCGGCAACCCTTCCGCAACGAGGTGTCTGCGCTTGAGAAGCTGAATGTCTTCGCAGTCGCCCATCCCGTCATCGGGATAGTCCCACCGATCCACGACACCCCAGTGGTCGCGGTCCGTGACCGGAAGGATGGTCGCGTTCACACGCCGGTTGACCGCCTTGATCGTGTTCCAGACGGAGGGCGTGAGCACGACCCGTTCGGGCTGATGACGATCGACCTCGCACTCCTCGGGATTCCGGTTGCAGAACCCGGTCCAGGCATTGATCGGCGTGGCTGCTCCGACCTCCTGAATGCGGCTGGTCGCTGCAGGCATCGGCCGGAACGGCTCCGCGCCAGCAGCACCGATCGCATTGCCGAAGGCTGCCGCCGCTATGCCGGCGAGGACCACAGCCCGAACGACACGTCCGACCGATGTCCTGCGACGACGCGCATTGCGGCGGTGATGACGGTCATCCATGGCGTGGCTCCGATGTCAGAGCCAAAACGATGAACAATCGTGGTAAACCGACGCTTAACGCGCTTCGTTTTTCACGGGTCCCGTGATGCTGAGCGTGTAGCCGCTGCCGGGATCAAAGCCTGGTTAGGACCGGTCTGCTCCGGCCCCTCCCGTCAGGTCGCGCAAACGATCGCTATCCGTGGCGATTGGCGTAACGGCGCTTCTTGGTGAGATTCTTCAGGCCTTCGCGCATTTTCTCCGGGGCGACGATCTCCCTGTAGCGGCGCGTGTTCTTCTTGAACGACGGTCTCATGCGGGCTTTACCGGCCATGGTCTTTCCTCCCTGTTGGCATGATCTGAAGGCATGCGTCGTGTGCCGTCAAGCCCGCATGACGGCAGGCGTCGATCCTGCACGGGGGAGCCAGGGGCTGGCCCTACTCGGCCCCGGCTGATTTCAGGCGGATCGATCCAGTCTGCTCGGCATCGCCCGCGCTGTACGCGGTGCGAAGCTGCCCCAGCATCCCCTTGCGCTTGGCCACGTAATAATATCCCCCCGCATACAGGGACACGGCGCGGTCCGCATTGCCTCCAGCCACTCGGTACGCATTCGCCAGATACGGCACCGCGTAGGTCAGGTTGGTGTTGGCATCGAGCAGACCCGATGCCGGCCCTGTGTATCCCATGCCGCGCGCGGTCGCGTAGCGGATCTGCATCAGGCCGAGATTGCCTCGATGGGACGCACGCGGATTGTAGCCGCTCTCACGGCGGATGATCCGATGCACCAGCGCTTCGGGCACGCCATGCGCTCGCGCATGCTGTGCGACGAGCGTATCGATGTCGGGCTGTTCGGAGGCTGCCGCGGGCAGAGCACAGGCTGCGAAGACGCAGCCTGCAACAAGACGAGAGATCATGTTTTTCCCCTTGTGCTGGGGACTTTGTCTCGATCAATCGTGGCAAGAGGGCGTCAGCTTGGCCGTAAGGGTCCGCCATTGCCTCCTCTGGGCACCTAGCCACCCGGGCAGTACACGACGTCCCGGATTGGCAGCAGGATGGATCCATGATGCCGCGGAGGTCGACCATGCCCGCCCAAGCCGCCAACCGCTCCCTTGCCGACCTGTCGGATCGTCTCGGCACCCTCGTCGACGGCGTTGCGTCCAGGCTCGTAGCCATTCGGTCCCGCCGCCGCGCCTCGCTGAGCGGCTTCGTCTGGCGCCCCGGGCTCGTCGTCACGGCCGAGGAGGCGCTCGAGGCCGACGAGGACATCGCCATTCTGCGGCCTGACGGAACGTCGGTCGCGGCCCGCCGCCTCGGCCCCGCC
>JAFAAP010000217.1 GCA_023426505.1 Pseudomonadota bacterium | reverse complement strand
CGACATCCGTCTGCCGGGCATGATGGATGGGGTCCAGATTGCCAAGGCCGCCTGCCCGCTCTGGCCGACGATCCGGATTGTGCTCACATCGGGCGATCCCGATGCGCTCTCCGACGACCTGCCGGATTGGGTCACCTTCATGCCGAAGCCCTGGCGTGGGCTCGACGTGCTGGTTCAGGCGGAGAAGGCCGTGCACCAGCCGCACCACCGGTGACCTGAGCCAGGGCCGAGGAGTCGGGGAACCAGGGCTGACGGCTCGGGTTACGGGAGCGAAGGACAGGCCCTTATGCCTGTCCGAGTCAGGCGGTCCCCTCCATGGCAGGAGGAAGCGGTGCGCGTGCGTTGGAGAGCATGGAGCCTGGTCCTTGGCCTCACTCTCGGCGTGATGGCCTGCGCCCCTGGGAACGTGCCCGGCTTGCGCGAGCGCGCCCAGCAGGCCTGGAGCGAGGTGCAGGCCCAATACAGCCAACGGGCTGACCAGGTGCCGCCGCTTGTCGCGGCCGTGCGCCGCAAGGCACCGGCTGAGCGCGAGGTGCTGGATGCGGTCAGGGCCGCCCACGATGAGGTGGTGGCCCTCCGCAACGCCGACGGGTTCCTGGCCGAGCCAGAGCGGTTCCGCCACTACGAGCAGGCGCAGCAGCGCCTCTCGGAGGCCCTGGAGAGGCTGTATGCGACCAGCAAGCGCTATCCCGAACTCACGGGCGACACGGCCTTGCAGAACCGTCTTCACGAATTCCAGCGCCAGGAGAACCGGCTGGTGGTGGCCCGCAGCGATCTCACCCGCGCGGTCCGGGCCCACAATGACGAATTGCGCAGGTTCCCAGGCGGCTGGGTGGCTGCGCTGCTCAACCCGAAGGCCAAGGCCCTGACGACCTTTGCGCAGGCCGAGATCGAGCCGCCGCCGGCGCCAGCCCGACCGTAGCCCGTTGCGCCTGCCGGGAACGACAGACCCAGAGGAGGGTGAATAATGCGGTACGTCAGCCTGTCAGCGTTCCTCGCCGCCACGATCATGACTGGTTCGGCTCAGGCCCAGGTGCCGGAGGAGGTGGAGGCCTGCCGGTTGGCCGGCTTGGTGGCCCTGAAGGAACGGTCCCCAGCGATCAAGGACCTGACCTTCGACATCGATGGGCTGGCGATCTCCAAGGCGAACACGAAGGTGGAGGACACCCCGGTCAAGATGGTGATCATGGGCGACGCCTATCTGCAGCGCGAGAAGACGGACAAGCCAAACCGCTTCGTTTGCCTGATCGGCGAGAAGGGCAAGGTTCTGCTGACCTTCTTCACCGAGCAATAGCCCTGGCATCGGTTCGGCGCCCGACTTCGAACCGGCTGGGTCGACGCTGCCGGAGCCAGACCTGGAACCCGCAGCCATGGCATCCTGGTTCCAGACGGGACCACTCGAGCCGGGAGACAATAGATGATCTGGGCGCGCAGGATCGTCGACCCAACCGAATGGGACGCAGTCCAGGAGCAGTTCGAAAATCTGTTCGTGAAGCTTGGGTGCCCAGGCCAGATGATGCTGCTGGCCACATCCGGCCCGCGCTCGCCCATACTCTTCGCCAGCCTGCCCAACGCGGGCCTTCTGCATGCCTTGGCAGGCTTTGAGCAGATCGAGGACAGGGAGTTGCCGTCCGAAGCTTCGCTCCTCGTCGGCCATCCCAACGCATTCGAGAAACGCTTCACGTATCCAAAGCGAAAGCCACCCACCTAGAAGCAACGCTTGGAAGAACTCGTTCACGCGTCCGCCCAAGGTGTTGGCACTCGACGACGATGCCTGAGGTTCCAGGCGACGCCATGCCGCAAAGCGGGTGACCGCGCGGATCATCAGGGACGGTTGAGCCTTCTGGTTGCAAGCGTAAGACGGTTTGGACCGTCAGCCTTTGCATTGTCGGCTTTCCCGAATGCGCGGGATGAGTGCCAATCTTCACAAGGGTTAGTCCTTTTGCAGAGCTACCTGGGAGCTGGTCAGGAGAGCAGGATCGCCCCTCGTCACGCTCATGCAGTGACGGACATCATTGGGAGGACCTCCAATGTTGCGTCCGCAGATCATAAAAATCCTGTGTTCCATCAGCGTCGCGTTTGTCACCGCTGCTGGGCTCGGCCTAGCCGGGATAATTCCGGCCGCTGCATCACCAGAGGACGAGATCGCCCGGCTCAACCGCGTCCGCGCCAACCTGTTTGAGGAACTCGTGAAGACCCGGGCGGAAGCGGCCTCCACCCGTGCGGAACTGGACGCGGCCCTCAAGGCGCGCGATGCGGCTGAAGCCGAGGTCATGCGCCTGAAGCAGGAGGCCGCCAGCGCCAAACCCGCCAATCCTTTACCGAGCGCCGAGACGAAAGCTCAGCCGCACCAACGCGCTACGGCCGCAGCATCACCCGCGGCGCGTCGGCCGAGTGTGCGCTCTGCGGCACCGGCAGCAACCGGATCAGTTGTGAGGACGGCAACGGCAGGGGCGCAGCAGCGGGTCGTGCGAGCCAGCCCCACATCACGCTCAACCGTAAGGGAGCCTGAGCCGGCTCCGCGACAGGCAACGCCAAGTACCCGGTCGCAGGAGCTGCCTAGCGTGCTGCGCCTGCAAGATCCGCGATAGTCGCCTGCCCACGCTGGTCTACGCGGCACTCGATGACGCCTTGGCGGGCTTCGCGCCCGCTTGCACGTGAGTAGACGACCCCAACCTCCACCGGTGCCCGGAGGCTGCGTCGGGTGCGGCGCATTTCGCCGGCACTGGTTGCATCGACCCGGATCAGCTCCGCACCCATTTCGTTTGCATGCGTGCGAGCCGCCGTGATGGCTGCCTGCCGGCAGATTTCGACCACTTCATTGGGGGTGCCCGGATGATACTGGAGCTTGGGGATGATGGCCCGTTCAGCCGCGTAGCCACCGACCATCCCGGATGCGCCAAGGAGAAGAACGACCCACAACATGTTTGTTCACCGCAAGCACTCTGCCAACGCTTGGCTCAGGTGCCATGATTACTGCTTCAAGAATTTCTCACCGCAGTCCCCAGTTCCTCACTCTGGAGTATTAGGAAGTTGGCCTTGCGCAGCTTGCGATCTGCCTGCCCAAACAGCCCCCCCTTAATGCGGCCGCTACCGCCGCCCAGGCGAAGCAATGGCGGGCTCGCAAGATGGCCTGCAGCAGCAAGACGAGCCTTCAGAGGTACGCAACCTCAATAATGACGCAGAGGCCAGGGCACAGGCTGAAGCGGCGATGCAGCAGATGATGGCGAAGACAAAAGGGAAGGGGCGCGGCAGGTAAGAGTGCTGTGTTGCGCTTACCGACGCCAGTTTCTCCATCGAGGCCGCTCGTGCCCAGCGGAGATCCGCAAAGCCATCAGGATCAGATAAAGCAAAGCGGAATGCCTCCGGTGCCATGCTGGGTGAGGTGACAAGGGGGCAGTACATCCGTGCCCACTCTCGTCTCCTCCAGCCATCGGCTGCGCAACTGGATCTAGCGCCCCCTAATGACAGGGAAGTGACACTCCAGGTGATTGGTTATGTCGCGGCCTTCATTAGGTTGGCGGCCAGTTCTCTAGCTTGCTCCTTCGTCATGGTGATGTCGAAGGACGGCCCGCCGACGGTCGTGAATGCTACCGCAATTTTGTCGCCTTCCGCCGCAGCCACGCCAGTGCCCGCGAAGTCTTCTAGGGTCAGCATCAGAAATTCGGGTTCGGCTCCTGGATCGTCCTTGCCGGCCATGGCTTGCTCCTCCTGTGCGTCGGACTGCTCCACTGCTCGTCAAACTCGCTTGTTTCCGAAACGATCCAACCCCTCAGGGCCGCAAACCTGGCCTGAGCCCCGCGCAATAATTAGCGGCCCGTTGAATGCCGGATCGACGGCCACCCTGCAGGTATGGCGCGACGGCAAGCAGCAGAAAGTTTCCGTGACCATCGGAAAGATGCCCAGCACCTCGAATGCCTCTCTCGAGCGCGGGGAGGGCGCCGAAATGGGCAAGCTCGGCCTTGGCCTTGGGCCCGCTTCCACCACGGGTGATGGCGGCCAGAAAGGCGTCGCGGTCGTGACCGTGGAACCCGGAAGCCCGGCCGCCGAGAAGGGCTTCAGAACCGGCGACGTCATCCTTGAGGTTGCGGGCAAGCCCGTGCAGACGCCGACCGACGTCCGGAACGCCATCGAAGCCTCTCGCAAGGAC